>JBEKLW010000146.1:0-6459 GCA_050008815.1 Bryobacteraceae bacterium | reverse complement strand
CCGGCGGCAGCCTGCGGAAGCGCTCCGAAGCGCCGCTCGCGCGAGTGGAACGCGCGCAGGGCGGTCTCCAGGTCCGCCGCGCCGAAGTCGGGCCACATTCGCGGCGTGAAGTGCAGCTCCGCGTAGGCCGACTCCCAGAGGACAAAGTCGCTCAGCCGCTGCTCGCCCCCGGTTCGGATCAGCAGGTCGACGTCCGGCGCCGGGCCGGGGGCATGGTTGGCTTCGGCGAGCAGCCGCGCAAACTGCTCGCGGGTGGGTTCGCCCTTCCGGCGCCAGCGGCGCGAGGCGCCGAGGATCGAGTCGCGCGCCGAGTAATCGACGGCAATGCGCAGGTCCAGGGCGCGGCCTCGCGCCGTCGCCGCCTGCGTGGCCGCAATGGCCGCGCGCAGGGTACGTGGAAGCCGGTCGCGGCGGCCGATGACGCTCACGCGGATGCCGTTCGCGACGCACTCGGCGGCCTCCTTCCGCAGGTAGTCGAGGAACAGGCGCATGAGCGCCGAGACTTCCTCCGGCGGGCGGCGCCAGTTGTCCGAGGAGAAGGCGTAGAGGGTCAAAGTTGAGATGCCGAGCTTGGGCGCGGCCTCGACGGTGCGGCGGACGGCCAGCGCGCCGCGGCGGTGGCCCGCAATGCGGGGCAGGCCGCGCGCGGTGGCCCAGCGGCCATTGCCGTCCATGATGATGGCGACGTGGAGGCCGGCGGAGGCCGGGGTCGTGTCGCCGTGCAAATCACTTCGCATACAAACGTTCATCGGCAGAAAAGAGAGGCGAGCCTCGCTCAGCGCTCGCGCGTGGCGCGGATCAGCGCCTCCATGTGGTCCAGGTAGCGCTCCAAGGCGCGCCGGCCTTCCGCCGTCAGCCGATACTCGGTCTTCGGCAGCCGCCCCTCGAAGTACTTCGTGCACCCCAGGTAGCCGGCGGCCTCCAGCTTGCGTGCGTGCACGCTGAGGTTGCCGTCGGTGGTGTTCAGCAGCTTCTTCAGGTCGTTGAAGCTCAGCTTGTCATTGACCGCCAGGGCGCTGACGATGCCCAGGCGCATTCGCTCATGGATCACGCGGTCGAGGGCGGGCGCGCCGCCGCCTCGCCCCGCCACCGGGCGGAGCCGACCCGCGTCCGCGTCTCTCTTGCGGGCGGAGGATTGCCGCAGTGCACTTGATTTACCCACCGTACCTCCTGGCAATGATGAACCCGAATACGATGTGCAGCCCGCCGAAGCCCGCCGCCATCAGCCAGTCGCGCCAGGCGAACGGCAGGAACAGGACTAGCGCGCCTTCGAGCATGAAGCACAGCCCCATCACCGGCACCACGCGCACCGAGAACGCCCCGCCGGTGACGATGCCTGTCCCGTAAACCAGGAGCCACGTGCCCGGGATGGCGTCATACAAGCCGGCACGGTATAGAACCCAGGTGAGGAGCGCGCCCAGGAGCATGGGCGGAGAGAAGCTCAGCGCGAAACGCTTGCCCGGCATCGAGAACAGCGGCTGCTCGGAAGTGCGCGCCTTGCGCAGCGTGGCCCCTCCGGCCACGGCGAAAGCCAGTGCCGCCTCGCCCAGCCAGACCGCCATCCACAGGTCCGCGGTCACCTGCCTGTGCGCCAGCAGGGCAGCCGCCAGCGCCGTGAGGCCGACCACCACCACGCCCCAACCGGAGACCGCCGTGAAGGCGGTCGCGCTTTCCATGGTCTGACGAATGAAGCGCAGGTTGTCCATGGCGCGGGCGTGAAGATCGGCGGGCTCGGCGGGCGGGATGGGCAGCGGGAGAACCGGCGGCATAGACCCAGAATAGGGCGGCGTCCCGCTCCTGTCAAGTACTTTGCTCTGAAAAGTTAGGCTGTGCCGGCTGCCAGTCAGTTCATTGCCGCTCGCGGCCGGCGCCCGCAGGTCCATACAAAAACCGGGGCCAGACACCCACTTTTCGCGCTCCAAGCTCTCTGAAGACAACGGATTCGCGCACGCGAAAAGTGGCTGTCTGTACCCGGTTTTTGCCAGCACGCCGGCCGAGCGCAACTGGAGAAGATGCCGGCCTCCCGCAAGCCGCAGCCGAAGGCGTGTGAGAAGATCGGGTTAATGAGCCCGGCGGAGTTCGACAAGCTGGTGGAGCAGGCCATGGCGATTGTCCCGTGGCGCTTCCGCCGGCGGGTCAAGAACGTGGTCTTCGTCGTGGAGGCCGAGCCGCCGCGACCCGGCTTGCTGGGGCTCTACCACGGTCGGCCGCTCACGCGCCGCAGCGTCAGTGAGAGCTTCGCGATGCCCGACCGCATCACGATCTACCAAGGCCCGCACGAGCGCATGGCCCGCGACCGGCGGCACCTGCTGGAGCTTGTCGGCGCGACCATCTGGCACGAGATTGCGCACCACTTCGGCATGGAGGAAGGCCAGGTGCGGCAGGCCGAGCGCCGGCGCTGGGAGCGGCGCGCCTGATCGAGCGCGCCCGCTAACGACGCGTGCCGCCGGTGGCCCCGGTGGCTTGCCCTCCCAGGGCTGTGGGAACGCCGAGAGACCCGCTGCGCCCGGGTGCGGTGGAGGGGTCCTTGCGCACGTCGTAGATGAACTCCCACTCGTTGTACTTGGTGCGGTCGCCGTAAATCTTGATGCCCGCGCCCTCGAACTTGCTGGCCACCCCGGCGATCCCGCCGCCGATGGTCAGGTTCCCGCCGCGCGCAGACGCCCCCGGCCCACCCCGCGGTTGTTGGAGGCCCGCCATGATCAGCGCCCTCGGATCGGGTGTCTGCTGCGAGCCGGACTGGGGAGCTGACGGCCCCAGCGGCGTGGCTTGGCCTGAGCCAGCCGGCAAGGGCTGTGGCCAAGCCGGGTTCACAGCATCGGGTTGAACGCTAATACCGCCGCCGGGCTGGGCTCGCAGGGAGACGCCGCCGACAAACGTGCCCGGTCGGCCGTAGGGCGGCGGCAGGCCAGGAATGCTGGGGACCTGTGGAGGCCGCGGCTGCCCCTGCTGCTCCCCCGCGCCAGGCTGCGCACTGCCCTCCGGTGCGACGCCGGGCTGCGGCTCGGCCAGCGGCTGGCTCGCCTCGGTTTGTTCCTCAATGGCGGGCTGGAAGCCCGGGGCCGGGGGAGGCGCACCCGCAACCTGGACCTCGGCGTTTGAAGGGGGCGGGGGAGGTGCACCCGCAACCTGGCCTCCGGCGTCTGAAGGGGGCTCCGGCTGCGGGTAGCTCGCGGGTTCGGCGCCCTGCGAGTCGGCCTGGTCGGCGGCCGCCGGTCCGGGTGGCGGCTCAGCGCCCCGCTGCACGTGGTCGCTGGCGCCCAGCCGCCACCTTGGCTGCGGCTGCACCTGCGCCTGCAACTGCGCCTGCTCCGAGCCAGCCTCTTCGGTGGCGGTGGCCGCCGCGCTCTCGGGCTCGCCCTCGCCCGCCTTGGCCGGCTTCGGCGGCTTCAGCGTCACCGAGTCCGGGAACCCGCCCCCGGCGAAGTGTATGATGCGCCACTCGTCGCTGCCGGTCATCGGGTCCCGGTAGCGCCGGCGCAGGAACCGCAGGTTGTTGGTGTTCTCCAGGGCCTCCAGGGACGGCGGATACCGGCCGAACTTGCGGAAGTAGAGCCGGATGGCGCGCGAGTACTGCTCGCCACGTTGAATCAAGAGGTCTTCCTTGGCGCGCTGCGCCTCGAAGACCACGCGCGGCATCTGGAGGTACAGCATGATGGCGACGATTGCCGCCATGGCCAGGACCAGCAGCAGCGCGAACCCGGATTGGTCGTGCTTGCGCGCGCGTTGCATGGCTCAGCCCGGCTGCTCCTCCAGCGGAAGCGTCTGCTGGCGCTGGAACTGGACGTCTTCGACGACCACGGCGTTGACGCCGACGCGCACCACGCGATAGCGGCTCTTGATCAGCTCGCCCTCGACCGCGATGATGATCTCGTCGCCGTCCAAGAAGAACGCGCGCTTCAGGCCGGGCGCCGCCTGGGTCGAGTAGCCGAAGAACTTCAGGGGAATCGGCGGCGCCGCGGGCTGCGCGGGAGGAGGCGGCGGTCCGCCTGGTAAGCCGGAGGGGCCCACCGGCTTGGGATTGGGAAGGATCTTCGGCTCGGGGGTCCTGGGCAGCGGCGCCGCGCCGAACTGGAACAGGTTCCGGTCGCCGCCCTCGAGCTTCACGGCCTGGAGCTTGGCGAGCAGGTCGAGCCGCAGGGTCGGGTCGGCGGCGGCCGCATCTTCGCCCGCCTCGCGCGAGCCCATCCTGAACTCCGGCCGGGAGGCCCGCGCCGGGGAGCCGAGCGACGGCCGAGGGCGCGCCTGGGGGGCGGTGGGCGGGCCGGTGGGAAGCAGCGCCGCCGAGGCGCCAGCCTGGGCCTGCGCGACCCGCGCGGCCACCGTCCGCCGCGCGCTTGCCGGCGCGTCGGGGGTGGGCGCAATCACGTTCGTGTACAGGAAGTACCCGACCACGATCAGCAAGCCGCCCAGGATGGCGAGCTTCCTTGGCTCGGCGCCGACCTTCATTGCGCGGCTCCTTCCCCGCCGGCCGCCGGCGCGGCGGCGCTCTCGCGCACGAACGCGTTCAGCTTCATGGTGACACTCAGTGTCAGGCCGGCCTGGTCCGGGGCCGCCCCCAGGCTCTCGATGATGAGCAGCCGCGGCGAGCCATCCAGCAGATTCAGGAAATGCATCAGGTCGGCGTAGGTGCGCGTGGGTTGCGGGCGGAAGTCCACCATCACCGGGACGTTGGCGAGTCGCCCGGCTTCCACGGCGCGGTCGATCGCCTCCCATTCCGGCCCCTCGTAATGCGCCGCCTTGACGCCGATGAGAATCTGCGGGTGCTTCTTGATCATCTCGGCAGTGGGGCGGGCGTCCATTTCGTTCAGGCTTTGCTCGCCGACGGTGTCCATGCCCACGGCGACAATGTTCAGAAAGGCCAGCACGCGGACTTTGGCTTTGTCGATGATGCGCGCCTTGAACTCTTCGAAATTCTTCCAGCCCGCCGAGCCCGCATCGACCGCCGTCGTGACCCCGCTCGGGAAGGCGCTGAGGTCGGGATAGATTCCCCAACCCCCCGGGTCCTCAACATACAGGTGGGCGTGAATATCCACCAGCCCCGGCGTCACGTAATAGCCGGAAACGTCCACCACCCTTTTCGATTCTGAGGCGGGAATGTTCTCGGCCACGCGGGCAATCTTATCGCCCGCGACCGCGACGTCGCGCACGGCGTTCACCTGATTTGCCGGATCGATGACGTGCCCGCCCTTCAAGAGCAGGTCGTAGGTTTGGGCGCGGCCCAACGCCGGAAAGACCACCAGGATGACCAAGGCCCACACGCGAGCCATTCTGCTGACCACTGTTGCCTCCTTGAGGTATTGCGAACCGCCCCGGGAATCTGGTCGGGCCGGGCGCCTATTGTAGCCTGGGATGTCCCTAAAGGGCCAAACGAGGGATGCTGGCCACCCGATTATGGACAGCATGTCGTCTCATCAGTCTCGATTCTTCGGGTGGACAATTTTACCTTCCCCCTTTATTATCAACAACATTCTGGCTTCGTTCCTCGAGATGTGATTTCTTTTTTTGCACCGTTCCCCGCACCGCCGCAGCGCGCGACTATTTGTCCTTTGCCGCAATCCTAGTCTATCACCGTTGGCTACAAAAATCAAGCCACGACGGCGGAGTGTAGTGGTGCAGTTTGAATTTTCGGGGTCTTGCGTATTGGTCGATCCATTAATCCGATAATCCTGGAATATATGGCACGCTTTCAGGTGATCCCCGCGCTGGCATCAAAATTCTACCAATACACCTAGTACCGCGAACATCTTCATAGGATACTATCGCTGCAACGTCTGAATTGAAGTCATCCTTTTTCCCTCCGTCTAGGTGAGCCCACAAGTATCCGTTCGCCTCACCTCCTTTAGGAATGGGATTAGTACCGACCTTCTCCGTAACTAGATCGGAAGCTGCCAGGTGCTGCATCACCTGTTTTGTATTTGGGTTAACCAGGTTTTTCCCTGTCTTAGGGGCCTTCAAGATTCGGAGATTGTACTTTTGAGATGCTGTCTCTAAGTTGACGGTCCACAATCTAGCAACTGACGGCGAACCTAAATTTCTTATACCAAGAAGGATAATTACATCACAGCATTCGCCAGTATCCATGTTGTAGGCGAGAATGGACTTGTATACGGTTGCTTTCAGGTCAGGCGTATTTTCCTTAGCCTCATTGAGATATGCACGATGCTGGTCTTCCCACGCGGAGAAAAACGCCATAACGAGGAACAATACCGAAACCGACAGCAGCAGCTTCCTATGCATCAGCTTGTTTCTCCACGTATGCCACAGAGCAATCGTTGCAACTATTAATCCGCCAGTCGAGTAACCGGCCCAATTGGTTGCGACTTCCCAAATAAACTGCCGAATATCCGACCACATAGATGCGCCTCTCTCTAGCAAGCTTGTTGCTTCGGGAAAGACTACGCCAAATAATCTGATTTGCCAAAACAAGGATTAAATAATTCAAACTGCACCACTACC
>JBEKLW010000145.1:0-6481 GCA_050008815.1 Bryobacteraceae bacterium | reverse complement strand
GCGGCCTGGCACAGCCCTCGCTTCAGCCACGGGTTCCCCTTCCTGGTCCTGCCGGACAGGCGCTTCCCCGCACTCTCGTTGTTGCCCGGACACAACGCCGCCCAACTGGCCACGTGAGCTGCCGACGGAAACTGCCCCATGTCGCAGCCCAGTTCGGCGACCAATGTCAGGGCGCTGATCCGGCGGGTGCCGGGGATGCTCTCACAAATCGCCAGCTTCGGCTTGGCGGTTCCGGCGAAAGGAAGGTCCCAAAACGGCTGCCCTTGACACGCATAAAGCGCGACAGCACTGCATTTCTGGCCTTGCCGGACGTCGTCGTCATCTCCTCTGCCGGAACCCTCTCATTCTTGACAGACCAGCTATCGCCAACAGTCCTGCACCGAGCCCGAATTGACTAGATGGCTCTGGCACCGATGATGACTCGTTGTAGACCTCAAACTCGTACAGCCAACCGTGTACCATCTGAGTGCCCACTATGTTGAGCCCTCCGTTGTCAGACGAGTATCGGATCTTGCTCCCCGTAACTGACGCGAAGGAGTAAATGTCCGAATCCGAGTATCCGGCATTCTCTCCTTCTTCATGCATGGTTCCATACAGGCGCGCAAAACTGATGCTCTCCCAGGCGGCACCGTCCCAATAGTCAAGCCAGGTCGTGAGCGGAGTCCATGCCACACCGTGATGCCAAATAATCACTTCGTTGAAAGTAGTCGGTTGCCCGAAGTCGATCGTGGCCTGCCGGACGCCTGAGCCATAGGTGAAAGCGAGGCCGTGAGCCCAATTCGAATATGACATCAGACCGTCGACAATCTCCCACGGGTAGCTTCCTCCGCCCCATCCAGGATCTGACTGCAGGGGAGATGGATACCCACTCGCGCTAGTGTTCAGTGCAAGGTCCACCGGGCTAGCCTGCGCGGGCACCGCGACCAGAAGCATGATAGCCAAACCAAGCAGACCGATCAATGCAGCGTTGCAAGACAATAATGTCTCGCCTTTGCCGCGGAAATAAATTTCCATTTGTGATCCTCTCAATCGGAGATTATTCATATTCTGGCCTTTCGACCGGCCACAGTGTACTCCTGGCCGGCATTTTAGTCAAGTTTCCGAAGGATTGTCTCACAATCCCTTCCGCTCGCGCCTCCCCCCCTGGGACGGGCGGCCACGCCCGCGCGGGACGGCCACGTCCCGCCTCACCCCCCTGCCGCGCGGCTAGCCCCCGCGCTCCGCCTCCCTCCCCGCGTGGTGCTATTCTTTTCTCGGATGTTCAGCGGACACCGTCGCAAGCTCAAGCTGCTCTTCGGCCTGTCGGATGTCCTCATGGCCGCGCTCGCCTTCGAGCTCGCCTACCAGAGCCGCGCCTGGCTGCCCTTCGAGCGGACGTTTTACCTGCCGTTGCCCGTCAAGACCCTGCTGCTCGGCGTCTCGGCGCTGGCCTGGCTGGCCATCGGCCTCTCCCTCGGCATCTACGACCGGCTCGACTTGGGCCGTCTCGGCGTCACCGTGCGCGATACCTTGCGACAGTCGCTGCTCGGCCTGGCCGCCGTCGTCCTGTTTCAGTACCTGCTACGGCTCGATCTCAGCCGTTCCTTCCTGGCGCTGTTTGGTGCCTACAGTTTCCTTCTCCTTTGCCTGTTCCGGCTGGGCGCGGTCAACCTGATGGGCGCCCTCCGCCGAAAGTATGGCGTTCCGTATTACGTCGTGGTGGTCGGCACGGGCGAAAGCGCCCGGGGACTCGGGCGGGCACTGGAGCAGTCAGTCAGGTACGGCGTGCGGCTGGTGGGTTTCCTCGCCGACCGCCCCGAGGGCGCTCCCCAGAGCATCCGGCTCCAGGCCGATTACGACGTCCGCCCCCTGGGGGAGCTGTCCGCTTTGTTGCGGAGGCAGGTGGTGGATGAGGTGCTGTTCGCCGTCGAGGGCCGCAGCCTGGCCGGCCTCGACGACGTCCTGGTGCTCTGTGACGAGGAAGGGGTGCGCACGCGCGTGGCGCTCGACTTCTTCCCTCACGTCAACAGCGAGATGTACCTGGACCGGCTGGGGTCCCTTCCGCTGCTGAGCTTCTCCGCCGCGCCCCACGACGAGGTGCGCCTGTTCCTCAAGCGCGTCACCGACGTGGCGCTGGCGGCGGCTGCCCTGGTGATCCTGGCCCCGTTCATGCTCCTCATCGCCCTGTTGATCCGGCTCAGCTCGCCCGGCCCGGTCATCTTCAAGCAGGCCCGCTGCGGGCTCAACGGCCGCCGCTTCACCGTCTACAAGTTCCGCTCCATGTGCCAGGACGCCGAGCAGTTGAAGGCCGAGCTCGAGCACCTCAACCTTAAGACCACCGCCTTCAAGATCCCGGACGACCCCCGGCTGACGCCCCTGGGGCGGTGGTTGCGGAAGTTCTCCATCGACGAGCTTCCGCAGCTTTGGAACGTGCTCCGGGGCGATATGTCGCTGGTGGGGCCGCGCCCGGCCGTGCCTGCGGAAGTCGAGCAATACCAGGGCTGGCAGCGGCGCCGTTTGCGGATGCGCCCTGGCCTGACCTGCCTGTGGGCGCTCGAAGGCCGCGATCACCTCGACTTCGACGCCTGGATGAAACGGGACATGGAGTACATCGACAACTGGTCGCTGGCGCTCGACTGGAAGATCCTGCTGCGGACTATTCCTCGAGTGCTGAGCGGGAAGGGGGCTTACTGATTATGCACCTCGTTCCTACCCAAGCTGAGGTCGTCGCCCTGTTGCGCCGGACGGGCGCTCTCCGCCAGGGCCATTTCGAATACCCCAACGGCATGCACTCGAACGACTACCTGCAAGTGGCGCTCGCCATGCAGTACTACCAGCACGCCCGCACGCTCAGCGTCGGCCTGAGCCGGCTGCTGCGCGCCGACTCGGAAATCCGCGCCCTCATCCCCCAGCTCTCCGTCGTCGCGCCGGCCACCGGTGGCCTGCCCGTCGCCTACGGCGTCTGCGAGGCGCTGCGCGCTCACCGGGTCTACTGGGCCGAGACCGGGGACTGTGACGGGAAGCTTCGCTTCCGCCAGTTCATCGAGCAGGTCCGCGGCGAGCCGGTGGTGCTGGTTGACGATATCCTCCGCACCGGCAAGACGCTCGCCGAGTTGAAGCAGCTCGTGGAGTCTAACGGCGCCAACGTGCTGGGCCTCGCGGTCGTGGTCTCCGAGCCTACGCCCAGGACCCCCGACTTCAGCCCGCTGCCGCTCTACTACCTCGCCAAGCTGGACACTCGGTACTATCCCGACGCCGCCTCCTGCGAGCTCTGCCGGCGCGGCGTGCCCCTCGAGAAGGTCTGGGTCTGAGCAGGTCTTCGAGAACAGCATCAATATAAGACCGTCTTATGTTAAGGAAAGCCAAGATCATTTTTTCTTAAATCCCCCTTGCCATCACCGCCGGTCTTCGATAGGCTTACAGAAAGACCCCGCCACGTCGCGGGTGCAATTCCTTATTAGGAGATAGCCATGACTGCTATCGAGTCCACGGCGACTCAGACCAACAACCCCTACGAGCTCGCCCTCCAGAATTTCGATGCTGCTGCGGATGCGTTGGAGCTCTCCCAGGACGTCCGCGCCATGATCAGGCGTCCGGAAAGGGAGCTGGCAGTCAGCGTCCCCGTCCGGATGGACAACGGCGGAATCCGCTGCTTCCAGGGCTACCGCGTGCAGCATAGTACCGCGCGCGGCCCGGCCAAGGGCGGGATTCGCTACCACCCTAACGTGACCATCGATGAAGTTCGCGCCCTGGCCACGTGGATGACCTGGAAGTGCGCGGTCGTCAGCATCCCTTACGGTGGCGGCAAGGGCGGTATTACCTGCAACCCCAAGGAACTCACCTCCGGCGAACTGGAACGCATGACCCGCCGCTACACCAGCGCCATCTACCCCATCATTGGGCCGGACCAGGACATCCCGGCGCCGGACGTGTACACCAACTCCCAGGTAATGGCCTGGATCATGGATACCTACAGCATGATCAAGGGCTGCCCGGTGCCCGGCGTGGTCACGGGCAAGCCGCTCTCGATCGGCGGCTCGCTGGGCCGCAATGAGGCCACCGGCCGCGGCCTCTACTACTGCGTCCTGAGCATCTGCGAGCACCTCAAGCTCCCCCTCAAGGGCGCCAAGGTGGTCGTGCAGGGGTTTGGGAACGCGGGCTCGATCTCGGCGCACCTGCTCGACAACGATCAGGCTTACGTGATCGCCGCCAGCGATTCCCGTGGCTGCGTCTACAACAAGAACGGCCTCGACATCCCGAAGCTCATGATGCACAAGGAAACCACCGGCAGCGTAACCGGTTTCCCGGGTTCCGAGCCCATCGAGCCCGCCGAGTTGCTCACTCTGGAGTGCGACATCCTGATTCCCGCCGCGCTCGAGAACGTCATTGACGGGGACAACGCCCCCAAGCTGAGGACGAAGATCGTTGCGGAGGCGGCCAACGGACCGCTCACACCCGATGCCGATCGGATCCTCGAGTCCAAGGGCGTCTTCATCATTCCCGATATCCTCTGCAACGCCGGCGGCGTGACCGTGTCCTATTTCGAGTGGGTGCAGAACCAGCAGCACTTGCGGTGGGACCTGCAGGAGGTCAACAACCGCCTCGAGCGCGTGATGAGGACCAGTTTCATCGAGGTGTACGAGCTGCGCACGGAGCGGCGCGTGGGCATGCGGACTGCCGCCAACATGCTAGCCATCGGCCGCGTCGCCGAAGCCACCAAGGTCCGCGGCCTGTATCCGTAATCGGTGCCTGATTGCCGGGGGCGGGCGCGCAACCCCGCCCCCCAGCCCGGATGTTTCACCACGATCATTCAAAAACCGGGGCCAGACACCACTTTTCGCCTTCCGAGGTCATCGAAGGTGAGGGAGTAGCGCAAGCGAAAAGTGGCTGTCTGTACCCGGTTTTTGTGACCACCCGCCAGTGCCACGGGCTGCTATCGCGCGCCGCCGCGGGCTGCTGCTAAAACATCCGGGCTAGGCCTGCTCAGTCCCAGCCGAAGCGCTCCTCCCTCCAGGGATCGCCGTGCATGTGGTAGCCGTTCCGCTCCCAGTATCCGGCGCGGTCCTCGGCCAGCAACTCAATGCCCGCCACCCACTTGGCGCTCTTCCAGGCATATAGGCGAGGCACGATGAGCCGGGCTGGCCCGCCGTGCTCCAGCGTCAGCGGCTCGCCATCGTGAGAGAAGGCCACTAGCGCGTCCTCGGCCAGCAAGTCATCCAGAGGAATGTTCGTGGTCCAACCGGAATCGTAGCCGTGGGCGAGGGCGAACCGGGCGCCGGGCAGCGGCCCGCCGGCTCGCTCTAACAGCTCGCGGGTTCCGACCCCCTCCCAGAGGTTCCCCAGCCGCGACCACCGCGTCACGCAATGGAAGTCGGCGAAGACCCGAACCCGCGGCAGCTCCTGGAACTCCGCCCAGTTCCACTCCACCGCCCGGGCAACCAGACCAGACAGGCGGAAGCGCCATGTTTCCAGATGGATGTCCGGCGGACCCGAGGCGTCCAGCACCGGCCACGTCAGCGTTCGTGACTGCCCCGGCGGCAACCGCTCCTCCCGCCGCGCATCTGGACTGACGATGACCCCCGGCGGGCCAGTCGGCGGCGGGCCGCTCTCCGGCTTTCCGGTCTCCGGCCCTTGCGGCTTGTCCTGATCGGCCATAAGCCCCCCTACACACGATTCTATGCCGTTTGGGAGGCCCGAGTTTCCCGGGAGAGGCCGTAGTCCGGCCCTGCCCCACGTTGTGGCGCGAACTTCAGTTTGCAGCGTCGGCTTCAGCCGACGTCTGAAAGCTGGAAGCTGGTAGCTGGCAGATGAAAGCTGGCAGCTGAAAGCTGAAAGCTGTTTTCTGCCGCGTCGACTTTGCCGTCGTTGGGCATCCGTAGCCGGACAGCCGACGTCCCGACGGATTCCAGGAGAGGCCGGGCCGCCGCGGGCCACCTTAAGTTTGTGAGGCTACCGAACCTGCTGGGGTGGTTCTGCGCCCTGGCTGCGTTTGTATGCGCGCCGCTGCTCGCGGGCGGCCCCGGCGACCCTGCCGAGCACGTCGGGGGGACGCTGGCGGACCTGCCCCGCCAGGCCGGTCTCATCGACGTCACCGATCAGGCGGTCTTCCGCTTCCAGACTCACGGCGCCGGCGTTCAGGTGCCCTACGAGAACATCAACCTGCTCGAGTACGGCCAGCAGGTCAGCCGCCGCTACCTCCTGGCCGTCGCCATCTCTCCGCTGCTGCTGCTGAGCAAGAAGCGCCAGCACTTCCTCACCATCGGCTATACCGACGATCTGGGGCGCCAGCAGGCGCTGGTTTTCCGGGTGGACAAGGCGCACATCCGCGCGGTGCTGGTGAGCCTGGAGGCGAAGACCGGCCGCAAGGTGCAGTACCAGGATCCCGAGGCGCGAAAGGCAGGCAAAGGATGACACCGCTCCAGCTCGCTTTGTGGGTTTTGCTGTGCCTGCAGCCGCAGCCGGCTTCGGAGCAGCCGCCGCCACAGCCCGCTGCGCAACAGCC
>JBEKLW010000144.1:0-7758 GCA_050008815.1 Bryobacteraceae bacterium | reverse complement strand
CGGCAGCCGGGCGTGCGTGGGCCTTCAGGCCGTGGAGCAGCGTCGAAAGCCCCGTCCCGCCACCGATCGCCACGATGCGCAACGGTCCCAGGCGCCAGTCCGGGGGAGGCAGCTCGGGAAGAAGTGCGCTCTGTGTCATTGCCTGCCGCCCCGACAATTCAGGGGGCTAAATAGACGCTGCTCCTTCAGGGTACAGGAGTCCGGCCAGCGGCGGAAGCCGGCCGATTCGAGCGAAGTCCGGATCCTTGCGGGCGTGCATGCGATTGCGCGGCTGAAGTTCGATGGCCCGCTTCAGATGGACGTAGGCTGCGCGAATATCGCCGACGAGCCCGCGGCACAACGCCAGCGCGTAGTAGATATGGTCGCCGTTGGGCGCCTCGACGGCCGCCTGCAACAGGTGTCTCTCGGCCTGGGCGAAGCGGCGCGTGTTCATGAGCGCGATCGCGTAGTCGTAGCGCTCGTCGGCGCTGCGCAGCGCGGGCTCGCCGGCGGCCATGCGTCGCGCGCACATCCGGGCGTGCAGACGCGCGCTGTGCGCCATCTCGCGCAGGGGCCCCCCGGCCGCGGTCTCGAACAGCGGCAGCGCCCCGGCGTAGTCTCTGGCGTGGAAGAGATGGATGGCGCGCTCGTAAGTCTCGGCCTGCCGGCGTTCGTCAGGCGTGCCCGCGGACGGCGCGGTTGCAGGCTGCGCCGCGCCCGCACGCCTGCCCGCTGCGACCCGCTGCCCGCCGTCCCGAGCGCCCACGTCCCGGGAGGGCCGCGCCGGCTTCTTGATTGATGCCGCCTTCCGCCGCGAACTGGTGCTCATGGATGCCCACAACCAAAATGACTTCTAGCCCGCTGCCTAGCAAGAGAGAACATTGCGCCGCGGGACCCGCTAGGACGGCTGTTCCTCGTCCTCGCTCACCGGCGCCACCTCCAGGTCGTCGGCTTCCAGGATCTGCCGGCAATCCAGACAGCGGACGTAATAGACGCCATCACGGCGCGCGATTACTTCCGTGCGCGCGTGCCTACACACAGGCTCCATAGGTGCGAAGTTACCCCTATTTTAGTCAAGGCCGAACGTCTGTCAAGACCGGTTTGAACGGCTCTAGTGTGCCGTCCCTCCAGTCCCTGGCTGCTCCCTCACGGTCGCGGCTCGGCTCCGGGTGTACGCCGCTGCCCGCGCCGCGCGTTCGGTGAGCGGTCGCATCCCCTAGCTGAGCCGCACGCGGAAGCGAGCGGCTGGCCGTAATTTGCGGACAAGCCCGATCTTCTCAACGGGGTGAGCCCGCAGGCGTACTTGAACAGTACGTCGAGGACTCACCCCGAGCGCAACGCAGAAGATGCCGGCCTCCCGCAAGCCGCAGCCGAAGGCGTGTGAGAAGATCGGGCTAGGACCAGTCCAGGATCACTTTAGCGGCCTCGCCCGAGTGCATGGCCTCAAAGCCCCTCTCGTAATCGGCGTAGCGAAAGCGGTGCGTGATCACCGGAGTGATATCCAGCCCCGATTGCAGCATGACGGTCATCATGTACCAGGTCTCGTACATCTCGCGGCCGTAGATTCCCTTGATGGTGAGCATGTTGAAGATGACCGTATCCCAGTCGATGCACATCTGCCGCGGGGGGATGCCGAGGACGGCGATCTTGCCGCCGTGACACATGTTGGCGAGCATGTCCCGGAAAGCGGATTCGCTGCCGGACATCTCCAGGCCGACATCGAAGCCCTCGAGCATCCCCAGCTCCTTCTGCACGTCGCGCAATGAGACGGTGCGCACGTCCACCGCGCGTGTGACGCCGAATTTCCGGGCCAGCTCGAGCCGCCGCGGGTTGACGTCGGTGATGACGACGTACCTGGCGCCCGCATGGCGGACCACGGAGGCGGCCATCATTCCGATCGGCCCGGCGCCGGTGATCAGCACGTCCTCGCCCAGCACCGGGAAGGACAGCGCGGTATGCACGGCGTTGCCGAAGGGATCGAACAGGCAGGCCACCTCCAGCGGGATCGAGCGATGGTGGTGCCAGACGTTGGCCATGGGCAGGGCGATTAATTCGGCGAAGGCGCCGGGGCGGTTGACTCCGACGCCCTGGGTGTGGGCGCACAGGTGCCGCCGGCCAGCCAGGCAATTGCGGCAGCGGCCGCAGACGACGTGTCCCTCGCCGCTGACAACGTCGCCGGGGAAGAAATCGACGACGTTGGAGCCGGTCTGGACGATCTCGCCGACGAATTCGTGGCCCACGACCATGGGGACGGGGATGGTCTTTCTGGCCCACTCGTCCCAATCGTAGATGTGAAGGTCCGTGCCGCAGATCGACGTGCGTAAGACGCGGATGAGCACGTCGTTGATGCCGATTTCCGGCGCCGGGACATCCTCGAGCCACAAGCCTGGTTCAGGCCGGCTCTTCACGAGCGCTCGCATGGGTCTCCTCGAGGGGATGCAACCGCTATGGTAGCAGCAACAGGCCCGGGCGAGAGCCCGGCACAGGGGGGCGGGCAGTTCTGCTAAGTTGATGGTTTCACGGGAGGTGAACGTGGCGAAGCTGGGTTTCATCGGACTGGGCATCATGGGCCGCCCGATGGCGCGCAATCTGCTCCGCGCCGGGCACGAGGTCGCGCTGTGGTCGCACACGGCCGGCAAAGCGGAACAACTGGCGGCGGAGGAAAAGGGGCGCGCCTGCCAGACGCCGAAGCAGGTCGCAGGATTGGCCGAGTGCGTGTTCCTGTGCGTCGGCGACACGGCCATGTCCGAGCGGGTCATCCTGGGCCCGGACGGCCTGGCCGAAGGGGCGAAGCCCGGAACCATCATCGTCGATACCAGCACGGTTTCGCCGAGCCGCAGCCGCGCCACCGGCGAGGCGCTCCGCCGGCGGGGGATCCAGTTCCTGGATGCGCCCTGCACGGGCTCCAAGCCGGGAGCCGAGAACGGGACCCTGACGTTCATGGTCGGCGGCGAGCAGGCGGTGTTCGAGCGCGTCCGGCCGTACTTCGAGCCCCTGGGCAAGCAGCTCTACTACTGTGGCGGGCCGGGGCTCGGGCTCCACGCCAAGCTGACTCAGAACTTAATACTGTCCAATATCTTACAGGCGTTCAACGAAGGCATTGTGCTGAGCACGAAGGCGGGTGTGCCCCCCCAACTCATGCTGGAGATCCTCAACAACAGCGCCGCGCGGAGCGGGCTGATCGCCTTCAAGGCGCCGCAGGTGTTCGACCGGAACTTCGAGACGAACTTTTCGGTCAAGTGGATGCACAAGGACATTGGCCTGATGCTCGAGTCCGGAAAGGAGCTGGGCGTCCCCCTGCCCCTGACCGCCTTGACCGAGCAGATGTTCCGCGCCGCCATCGCGCAAGGGCTGGCCGAGGACGATTTCTGCTCCACAATCAAGGTGTTAGAGGCATGGGCGGGGATCGAGGTCAAGCGCGGGTAGGGGGCCGGAGGGAGACTAGTATAAAAAAATACAGAATCCTGTTGCAATCCTTCCCGGGATATCCTAATATTGGAATCAAGCCGGGGAGGCAACTCCCACCAAAGCGAGACTAACCTCTAAGTAAAGACCCCTGAAGCAAACCTCCCCGGCATCTTCCAAAAAAGGGGTTTCTTCCAGTTGCCATAGGATAACATACCCGCATAGGCGGGGTTTCAGTGCGGGGTACGGGCGCGCCAGGCGCGGCCACCCCGGCAGCGGCTCTGGAGAGCCGCCCCACCGCCTCGCTCCTGTAGGGCGGACCTCCAGGTCCGCCAGCCGGTCTCCAGACCGGCTCCGCAGCTCTTCGGCCAACCGCCGACGCCGGGCCTGGAGGCCCGGCAGCGGCTCTGGAGAGCCGCCCCACCGAGTTTCGTTCTGATGTCGCGCAGCCAACTCCGAGCGTCCGGCGAACTGGGGCGTGATATGATTCGTATTCTGTGTGCGCTGTCCCCCGGCAGGCATGAAGAACCTGACCATCTTGGGCTCTACGGGTTCGATCGGATGCAGCACGCTCGATGTCCTGCGGCGCCGAACCGACTACCGAGTCTTCGCCCTCGCCGCCGGGCAGAACCTGGACGTGCTGGTCCCGCAGATCCAGGAATTCCGCCCTGGCCTGGTAGTCGTCGCAACCGAGGCCGTCCGGGCCAATCTAATGAGAAGGCTGGCGGAAACCAGCCTGCCGCGGGGCGAGTGGCCGGAGTTGGGATGGGGCCGGCAGGGCCGACTGGAAGCCGCGGCCGCGCCGGAGGTCGATTTCGTGATGTCGGCCATAGTCGGCGTGGTGGGTTTGGAGGCGACCTACGAAGCGGTCCGGCGCGGCAAGCGGGTGGGGCTGGCGAACAAGGAGGTCCTGGTGGCCAGCGGCGAGCTGGTGACCGCCGCCGCCCGTGAGGCCGGGACCGAGCTTATTCCGGTCGATAGCGAGCACAACGGCGTGCATCAATGCCTGAGGGCCGGCCAGCGCAGCGAGGTGGCCCGCATCATTCTGACCGCGTCGGGCGGTCCGTTTCGCGAGACCCCGGTCAAGGAGCTGGCCCGGGTCACGCCGGAGCAGGCGCTGAATCATCCCACCTGGAAGATGGGCAAGCGGATCACGATCGATTCGGCGACCATGATGAATAAGGGATTCGAGGTCATCGAGGCCTGCTGGCTGTTTGGCCTGAAGCCGGGGGAGGTGGTGGTGGTGGTGCACCCGCAGTCCTCCGTGCACGCGATGGTGGAATACATCGACGGCAGCATCGTCGCCCAGGTCTCGGCAACGGACATGCGGATGCCGATTCAGTACGCGCTGAGCTATCCTGCCAGGGAGCCGTCGCCCGTGCCGCGGCTGGACTGGTCGGCGGCGCGGCATTGGGACTTCGCCCCGCCCGACCTGGAGCGGTTCCAACTGCTGAAGCTAGCCTACCAGGCGCAGGCCAGCGGAGGTTCGGCTACATGCACCCTGAATGCGGCCGATGAGATCGCTGTCAGCGCGTTTTTGACGGGCCAGGTGCCGTTTCCGGGGATCGCCCAGGTGGTCGAGGAGACGCTGTGCCGGGTTGCGGTGCGGCATCCGAAGTCCATCGCCGAGGTCCTGGAGATAGACGAGGAATCGCGGGCGGTGGCGCGGGAATTGGTGAACAGCCGCGCCGGGGTGGAAGCGGGCTGCCTGCCGAAGGTCTGAACATGACTGTCATAGAAAACATCGTGTGGCTGCTGGTGCTGATCGGGGTCATGATCTTCGTGCACGAACTCGGTCACTACTGGGCGGCCCGGTTCTTCGATGTCCGCGTGGACGTTTTCAGCTTCGGCTTCGGGCCGCGCCTGTTCGGGTTCAAGCGGGGCGAGACGGACTTCCGTTTCTCAGTGATCCTTTTCGGCGGATTCGTGAAGATGGCCGGCGAGCAGCCGACCGACGCGGACGTCAACGACCCGCGGGCGTTTCTGGCAAAGCCGCGGTGGCAGCGGCTGCTGATCGCCTTCTCCGGCCCGGCGATGAATATTGTGCTGGCGGTGGCTTTGGTGACGGGCGTGTTCATGGTGCGCTACCCCAAGATGCCGGACTCGGTGGAAGAGGGCATGGTGGGGTACGTGACGCCGGGTTCTCCGGCGGCCAAGGCCGGCATCCACGAAGGCGATCGCATCGTGACCATTGAGGGCATCCAGAACCCAAGCTGGGACGACATCGCGATGCGCGAAGCCAGCGCCGGCGACCACCCGTTGCAGGTCCGCATCCGGCGCAACGCGAGCGAGTTCTGGGTGGTGGTGACGCCGGCGCTCAACCCGCACACCGGTGCGGGCTCGGCCGGCTGGCAGGCGCAGGGTGAGGTCGAGATCGCGGACGTCTCCCAGGGCATGCCGGCCGAGAAGTTCGGGCTGCGCAAGGGCGACGTGCTGCTGCGGGGCAACGGCCAGCCGCTCAGGTCACTGCACCGATTGCAGGAGATCATCGAGCGGACCGGCGGCAAGCCGGTGGAGATCGATTATGTGCGCCAGGGCCAGCCGAACCGGGTGGCGGTCCAGCCGATGTTCGCCAAGCAGGACGGGCCGAGCCGCTGGATGATCGGCGTGTTTCTCCAGCACCACATGATCGTCGTCCAGCTCCCGCTGCCCGAGGCGCTGAGGGAAAGCCTCCAGCAAAACGCCAAGAGCGCGACGCTGATCTACCAGTTTCTCAGGGGAGTAATCGAGCGGCGCATGTCGCCCAAGGCGATCTCCGGGCCGATCGGCATCGCACAACTCTCCGGCGACGCCGCGCGCGAGGGTCCGATGGTGTTCATCGGGTTGATGGCCATGGTGAGCCTGAACCTGGCCATCTTCAACCTGCTGCCGATTCCGATCCTCGATGGCGGGGTCATTGTGATGCTGCTGATCGAGATGGTGATGCGGCGCGACCTGAGCCTGCGCTTTAAGGAGATGGTCTTCAAGCTGGGGTTCGTCTTCCTGATGGCGATCATGGCGTTCGTGATCTACAACGACATCTCGAAGATCCTGCCGGGGTAGGCGCGGCCGCAAGCCGTGAGGTAGCCTCATGCGCGCTGGCGGCGCTGCCCGCGCGGCTGGGCGGCTGTGCCGGTGCGGCAGGCCGGGGCGCGCCGCGGTGCGGCTCGGTAGCGCTGCTCGACTTTCAGCGCTGCAGCGGGTCTTCCACCCAGGGCGGGACGGCGTCGATGAGGCGGCCGAGTTCGGGCTCCAGCCGCTCCAGCGCCTGCTTCATCTCCCAGGCGATGCGGCGGTAGCTGAAGTGCCCCTTCACCCCGGTGCGCAGGCGGCAGACGTATTCGGCCTCGGCGAAATCCATCTTGAAGAGGAAGCGCGAGCGGCAGGCGAACGGCGTCAGGTAGTGCGCGCCGGGCTCGGGAAGAGAGCCGCGCGCGGCCAGCGCGCCGTCGGCGGCGGCTTCGAAAGTCCCCGCCAGGCCGGCCTCGCGCAGCACCTCCGGCGCCTCATAGCCGAGCCGCGCGGAGTAGGCCTGCCGGTACTGGTGGCAGCGGCGGTGGCGGTGCATGTCGCGGTAGGCGCCGATGTCCATGACCATGTCGAAGACGTAGGGTCCGCTGCGGAACTCGCGCAGCATCTCGTCGCGGGGCGCCCGCGAGCGCAGTGCCAGACCGATGACTTCGGAGCGCCGTGCCGTACTCCATCCGCAGGCCAGCTCGTACAGGTCGCGGAACGGGCGGTCGGTGACGGAATAGAGCAGCGTGCCCACGATCTCGGCCATCGCCTCGGCCGGCTTCAGTAAGTCCACCGAAGGGGGCGTCGCCGCCGAAACGGATGCGGCCAGGTTCTCGGCGGCCCACTGCGCCAGGTCGGCGCGGGCCTGGGCGAGGTGGGAATCCGGCTCGGTGTATTGCGCCAGCGTCGGGCAGAGCGGCTCGGCGGGCGCATCGTCGGAGAGGCGCTCCGGCGGGCGGGTGCAGGCCTCGGCGATCTCCTCAGCGAGGCCGCGCAGCTCGGCGTATGCGGACGCCTTGAGGCGCCGGACCTGCTTCTCCAGCGTGCGCAGGCTGACCACTTGGCCAACGTTGGTCGGCACGCCCAGAAAGAGGAGGTAGCGCGCGATATCGAAGGCGCGCGCGGCGATGTTGCGCTCGTAAGCGTCCGGCTTCATGTCCGCCGGACGCGGCAGCCGGGAGCGCAGGTGCTCCACCATCCCCGCGTGTACCTGCTGATAAGCCGCCAGCAGCCCCTGGCCGGCCTCCTGGTAGAGCGCCGCCTGCGGGGGCGTGAGCTCCCCGGGCGTGATGAAGCCCGAACGCGAGAAATCCTGGTAGCGGGAGGACTTGGCTTGCCCGTCCCAGAGCGGCTCGTCCTCGATCTCGGTGGCTGCCAGCT
>JBEKLW010000143.1:0-6513 GCA_050008815.1 Bryobacteraceae bacterium | reverse complement strand
CGCGGCCACCCGGCAGCCCTCCACCCACGAGTCGGACTCGGAAACCGCGCCGCCCTCCGTCACCTCGCTGTTTACCGACACCCGGCCGGAGGCTGGAGCCGCGCCGGTGTCGTGACGGATGAGTGCTTGGCCGCTCGAGACCAGTTCGCTCGTGGCGCCGAAGTGAAGGAAGCCGCATCGCGCCAGCACCTGGACCTGAAAGGGTATTCCGCGCAGCCCGGCGAAGAGCTGCGCGAGCGCCTCCGGCTCCCACGTGGAGCCGCTCGAACGCGCCGCGCGGAGGTAGTGAGCCAGGTCCGCCTCCCGCCCCATGGCGCAGCAGATCTCGCGGTAGAGGTCGAGGCCGCGCTCGAAAATCGCCGTCTGCATCCAGTCGGTCCAGACCAGTTTCCCGGCGGCGTCCGGGACCGTGCCGCAGGCTTTCAGCAGAGCCGCCGCCGCGGAGGCGTCGAGGCTCATCACGCCGACATCGAGAACCGTCTGGCCGTAACGGTCGATCGCGCCCCGAGCCGTCTGCTCCGCGAGCGAGGGCTTCTGAAGGAAGAGGCGCACGGTCCCATCGCGCGCCAGGCAGAAGACTCCGTGCCGCGCCGCCTCTTCGGGCGTGGCAAGGCAGCCCAGAGCGGTCATGCCGGCTGCCTGGAACTGGACGGCGGAGGCGTCAAACAGGAGCAGGGCGTCTCCGGAGGCGACCACGACCTGGCCCGCGGCGCCGGCAGCCGGCGGTAGCGCCAGAAAGCCCGGCGCGACGCGGTCGAACAGCGTGCTTCCGAGCGCGCTATGGGTCTCGCCTGGCACCGGGATGAAGATCTTCCCGCACGGCCCGTAGGCCGGGAGCCGTCTGGAGTCTCCCCCGGCGTGAAGAATCAGAAGGCGCAGCCCGCGCAGCAGCTCTTCGACCGTGCCGCTGTGCCCGCGATCCCGCTCGCGGTTGAACACCTCCATGAGGCAGTACACCGTACTGCCGCCGCTGCCCACTCGCCGCCCACCCGGGTCGGCCATCACCAGTGCCTCGCGCACCCGTGGAAGCAGCCCTAACTCCTGCCGCAGCCGAAGCTGGGCCTCGTAGGCGCTGGCCTGAGCGGCGTGAGAGGCGGTTACAACTAAGTAGTCCCAAGCACGGTGCATCCTGAATCCTCGGAACTCCCGGCGGCAGGTTCTTCTATGTGTTTGCGGCTTCCTGGCGCGCCGCCGGCTGGCGGCCTTCGAGCCTTGCCATGAACTGGTCGTAGATCCAGGCGTAGGTCTTCTCCAGGCCGTCGCGCAGCCGGATGCCCGGCTCCCAGTTCAGGTACTTCTTGATCAACGTATTGTCGCTGTTGCGGCCGTTGACTCCCTTCGGCGCGCTCAGGTCGTAAGTCCGCTTCAGCTTCACAGCCGCGATGTCTTCGACGATGTCCACCAGCCGATTGATCGAGACGAGCTCGCTCGAGCCGAGGTTGATCGGCTCCAGGATGTTGGAATTCATGATCATCTGCAAGCCCTGCACGCAATCGTCGATGTACATGAAACTGCGGGTCTGGTTGCCGGCGCCCCAGATCTCGATCTCGAGCTTGCCGGAAACCTTCGCCTGGATGACTTTGCGGCAGATGGCGGCGGGGGCCTTCTCGCGCCCGCCGTCCCAGGTTCCGTTGGGGCCGTACACGTTGTGGAACCGCGGCACGCGGGTCCACAGGCCGTAGTCCTCGCGGAAGTGGCGGCACATGCGTTCGGAAAAGAGCTTCTCCCATCCGTAGCCGTCCTCGGCCAGCGCCGGGTAGGCATCCTCTTCTTTCAGGGCGGGAGCGTCCGGGTCCCTCTGCTTTTCGCCGTTGTACACGCAGGCGGAGGAGGAGTAGAAGTACCTCTGGACGCCGAACCTCTGCGCGGCCTGGAGCATGTGCGTGTTGATGAGCACCGAGAGCATGCACAGGGCTTTGTTGTGCTCGATGAATCCCATGCCGCCCATGTTCGCCGCGAGGTTGAAGATCTGGAAGGCGCCTTTGGCGGCGCGCTCGCAGTTCTCCTTCAGGTTCAGATCCAGCGACAGGTTCTCGACGTCGTCAAAGCTCTGGTACCACTCCTCCAACGGCTTGATATCCACCACGCGGATGTGCTTGTATCCCTGCCGGCGCAGATCCGCGACCAAGTGACCTCCGATGAAGCCGCCGCCGCCGGTAACGACAACAATCTCCTCCTTCAAATCGTCCTCCTTCTGTCGTGATAGTAGCTCCGCCCTGGTTCGGTGCGTCGGGATTCCGCACGCGCACGCGCAGCCGGGCCTGGGATCCGGTCCGCCAAGTAAGCGCTAGCGTAGCATCGGGTCGTTGGTGGCGTCAATTGCCGTGACCGCCGTCCGCCGAGCCCGCAATCCGTCCGCAAGAAGAATCGGAGTGCCGCCGGGAGCCCGATGAAAGGGGGCGGGGCAGGAAGCTGGCCAGTCTCGTTACCATCGTGCCCATGCGACAGAAAAGCTTACGCCGCGGGTTCTGTGAAGTGTTCATCCAGGTCTGGAAGGCTCACGCCGCGAAGTAACGGCATAACGGCGCGGCTATATGTGGGAGTGCAAGTTGGGGTGGGTGACGGGATTCGAACCCGCGACTTTCGGAACCACAATCCGACGCTCTACCACCTGAGCTACACCCACCTCAAGTGCGCGCAGAACCTCAGTTTAACACAGCCGCTTCGCATCGCCGCCCCGGCCGCGCTACTGGGTAGACGGATTCAGCACCGGAATGGTCACTTGGTTGCTCACGTAGGTGTCTTGCGAGATGGTGAGCACGGTGGTCGGGTTGGTCGGAAGGCCCGGATTCAGCTCGAGCTCCACCTGGTAGAGGCCGATCGTTCCCGGCTTTATCGCCGCCGCCAACGCTGGCGCCGTCATGCCGCCCACCACCCCAGTGACGAAGACGCTGGGGGTATTCAACTCGGGGCCCAAGTAGCCAGCTCCCGTAAGCATGGCCGTCGTCGCCGGATCGGGGTCTGTAGGCGCCGTCCAGTCCGTGGGCATGCCGCCCGAGCCCGAACTGGGACTACGGCCCGAGCCGCTGGAGACCACCTGGCCCAGGCCTGTGGCATAGATCACGATGGTCTCGCCGGGTGCGGCGGGGTTGTCGACCGTCACGGGTGCACCGGCGATGTTCGCGCCGGTCAGCACTGAGTTGTACGCCGAGGCCGTTGTGGTGCTGCCCGTGGTCGCCGTGCTGACCGGGATGCCATTGCCGCCCGGACCGGCCACGCGCGCCCGCAGCCGCACGCGGACCCACTGCGCCCCCGCGAACGCTTCCACCTCCGGGTCGCCGCCGTTGGCGTTGATCGCCGCGATGAGGCCGTCGCGAACCATCACCAAGCTGTCATTCGCCTGGACCGTGTACGTGTAGTTCCGGTCCCTGAGCGTGATTGTCACCGTGTCATTCGTGGTTGGGATGCCTTCCAGGTCTATGGTGGCCGTGGCCTGGCTGCTGTAGTGAAACGCGACCGCCGGCCGCGGATCGCTGCCGCCGTAAGTGAAAACCCCCGGATTGGCCGGTACCAGCGGCACACCCACCGCCGTGCTCACGCTCACCGTCCCGTCGGCGTGCGTCGTCCGCACGTACCCGCTCGTGCCCGTCGAATCCGACAGTTCAAACGGAAGCTGGGCGTTGACTTGGTTCGGAGAGACGTACAGGAGCGGCACGCGCCGCCCGTCGAAATAGGCCTCGACTCCCCCCAATTGCGTCGGCAGCGGATCGGCGCCCGCGGGCGCCGCGGCCGTCTGGTCCGACAGTTGGTCGCCGAAGATCGTGATCAGCGTGCCCGCGGCGAGCTTCGCGGCCGTCCCGCCGCCGGCCATGGGGACGGTCGAGGTCGTGATAGAGCCCGTGTCCGACGACTCGGCGCTTATCACGATGTCATTGCCCTGCTCGCCGCCCGCCCGCGCCATTAGCTCCACCTGGTTCAGAGCAAAAAACGGGACCGCCAGCACCAACGGGTCGCCGGCGTTCGCGTTGATCACGGCGGCCAGCGCGATGGACACTCGGGCGAGCGAGTCATCCTGGTCCTTGAGCGTGTACTTGTAGGCCGTGTCCGCGATCGTGACCGTGATCTCGACGCCTTTCTTGACGGTTCCGGCCAGGGTGACCGATCCCGTGGCGTACACCACCAAGCTGGCCGCGTTCAGCACCGGCGTGAGTGCGGCGCTGCTGCCGGGGGAGAATACCAGCACGCGGCGGCTGAACGGCTCGCTCACATACAGGCTTGTTCCGTCCCAGGCCAGAGAGGCCGGCGTGCGGATCGAATCCGTCGACGCCCGGCGCAGGGTGTTCACGCTGGTCGTGTCGTCCGAGGTCGCGACGACGGTGTCGTTCACCTGGCCCAGCACCACGTCCGCCTTCGCGCCGTTCTGAGTGGGGATGCTGTTGAACACCAGCACGCGGTCGTTGCCGCCATCGGCGATGAACAGCCGCGTCCCGTCGGACAGCGCGAAGCGGGGGAAGCTCAGCGTCGCGCCGCACCTGGCGGGGAAAGCGGGATTCCCGTTGGTATCCGTGCCGTTGGAGACGCACAGGACGGGCTTCGATATCGTGATCCCGGTCTTGGCATCCGCACTCACCACCGCGCTCGCGTTGTTCGCGATGTTGCTGTTCAGATCCGGTTGGCCCACGGCAACGTCCGCCGGCATCTGATTCTGGGTCGGGATCGTGTTCCAGATCAACACCCGGTTGTTGCCCAGGTCCGCAACGAACAGCCGCACGCCATCTGAACTGACCCCCACCGGGTTGACCAGCGTCGTGGCCTTGGCCGTTTGGCTGGCCTTGGTCATGTCAGGCTCAATCAGGGTTGACAGGTTCGGCTGGCCCAGGACCAGGTCCGCCGGCTGGGAGTTCTGCGTCGGGAACGTGTTCCAGATCAGCACCCGGTGGTTCTGGCCGTCGGCGACAAAGAGCTTATTTCCCTGGATCCAGACCCCTTCCGGGCCGCGCATCGAGCGCGCGCTCGGGATCCGGACGTCTCCCGAATCCGAGTTCGGCGCAGCCGTCTTGAAGTCCGGCTGGCCCAGGACGATGTCCGCAGGAGCGTTGTTGCTCTGCGGAATCGTGTTCCAGATCAGCACGCGGTTGTTGTCGGTGTCGGCTACCGCCAGGCGCGTTCCATCCGTGGCCACCGCCGTGGGCAGCCGCAACCCGCTCTGGCTCAGCGACCCGTCGCTCGCCGTGAAGTCCGCTTGGCCCAGGACCACGCCGGCTTGGCCCACGCACACCGGGCAGCGCGCCCCCTGCGGCGGCGCATCGGTCGGCCCGGGCAACTGCTGCTGAATGTTTTGGTAGATCAGGACGCGGTGGTTGATCGGACCGGCGCTCATCCGGTTGGCATCCGTCACCACCAGCACGCCGTTGCTGTAGGCGAGGCCTCCCACGCCCCCCAGCACCGTGTCGGAAGACGTCGGGGTTTGCGCCGAGAAGGAGGGTTGTCCGATCACGGCCCGCGCCGCTTGCCCCGTCAGGAAATCGGCTGCAAACGCCCCGCTCGCAGCCAGACATAGTACCGCTAGATGCCGCATAACCAAGTTTTGAAACTCCCTAGTATAGCAGGTGGTCTTCTCCTCAGCCCCGCCCGGCGCCCGTCACGCGGCGCGCAGATCTGCGGGCTCCTGCTCTCACCGCGTCGGCCAGCACGGCCTTTCCGGCCAACGGGTTTCAGACGTGGGCCGCGCCACCGCGGTTACCGTGCCGCGGAAGATGAGGAACACGCAGCCCTTAGCCGCGGCGTCCCAGCTCACTTCTCCGGCAGGTAGCCGGCCTGATCCACCTTGATCTCGGTTGTGGGAGTGGCCGCCAAGGCGCTCACGGCGGCCAGCCACAGGATCGTCCGTCTCATGGCCCTTCAACCTTTCTTGAACCCCGGGTGTTTCCACCCGAAGGTCGCTACAGCTTGCGCCCGGTGATGGCGTAATCCAGGCCGTCGAAGAAGGCCGCCCGAAAATCCTCGGGCAGCTCCTCGAGCGACGGCATGGACTCGATGGCCGGAGACAGCCACCGCACTTCAATCCGCCCGAACCCTGCCTCTTCCAGGTAGAACCCCAGCAACGCGGCCGGCACGGGCCGCTGGTGGGTGGGATCGAGATAGAAATAGGAGGCTAGCGTCGCCAGGCACTCCGGGTTCGGCGTCTCGATGGCGATAAGGCCGCCGCGGCGGAGCTTGGCTGCCGCCAGCCGGATCAGCTCCGGCAGCCGCGCCGGCTCGAGGTGCTCGATCAGGTGCGCGCAGAAGATCCCGTCCAGCGACTCATCCTGCAGCGCCGGCAGGAACGCGAACGCGTCGGCCGCCTCGGCTTCAAGCCCTTTCGCCCGGCAAGCTGCCACCAACTCCGGGCTGATGTCCACGCCGCGCGCCGGCACGCCGGCTTCCTTCATCAGCTCCAGGAACTCACCCCGCCCGCAGCCGATATCCAACACCGACTTGCGCTTCTCGAACAGCGGCACATAGGAGCGCTGGCCCTCGCGGACGTGTTCCTCCGGGCCGCGGAACCGCTCGGCCAGCATGGCGTAGTCGAGA
>JBEKLW010000142.1:0-6537 GCA_050008815.1 Bryobacteraceae bacterium | reverse complement strand
AGACCTTCCTGTTCACCGAGAGGCTCAAGGTGAAGATCACGGCTCAGGCTTTCAACTTCTTCAACCACGCGAACATGTACGTGGAAGGTTACGGCGTCGATGTGAGCAGCCAGACAGTCATCCAGTCGTGCAAGGGATGCACTGGAGGAGTTGCGGATCGCCGCACCATTCAGCTCATGGCCAAGTTCATCTTCTGACGCCGCTCGGCGAGCGTCGCACACGCAGTTCCTCGCAGGGGCCGCCCACCGGCGGCCCCTTTTCTTTTGCGCTTGACTTCGGGCTGTAGACCTGATCCCGGCCGGGCTTCTCACGCTCCGCGCTGCGTCTGTGCTACATGTTAAGCGACACCCGCAAGGAGGGCAGGATGGGCGACCAGGGGGTCGCCCGCGGACCAGGGGGTCGCCCGCGGACCAGGGGGTCGCCCGCGGACCAGGGGGTCCGCCCTACCAAAGAGTGGTGACCTTCGGGCTCCCCTTTCTTTTTCGCAGCGGCGCCTCGCTTCGAACGGTGTGAGAAGATCGAGCTAGCTCTTCAGGTCCTGGAACGCCTCTTCGATCTCGCGCTTGGCTTCCGGGGAAGGCACCGTGAGCGGCAGCCGCGGCGGGCCGCCGTAGTAGCCGTTCAGGTCCATCGCATACTTCAGGCCCGGGATGCCGTATTTCACCGTGACCAGAGTCGCCGCGCGCGCGATGCGGTTCTGCCAATCCCGCCCGGCCTCGTAGTCGCGGGCCAGGTGCGCCTCCCAGATCGCGATGGTCGAGTACGGCGCCGCGTTCGCATAGGCCAGGATCGCCCCCACCGCGCCCACCATCAGGCACGGCCACAGCGTCGGCGCCGAGCCGCTCAGCACCTGGAAGCCCGGCTTCGACTCCCGGACCATTTGCATGAGCTTCCCGATGTTGCCGGAGCTTTCCTTGATGGCGACGATATTCGGGTGTTCGGAAAGCTCGGCCACGGCCTCGGCGGCGATGTCGATCCCGGTCGCCTGCGGCCAGTTGTAGATCATGATCGGGATCTTGGCCTGGTCGGCGACGGCGCGGTAGAAGAGCATCTGCGCGGCCGGGTCGTCGAGCAGGTTCTTGTAGTAGTGCGGGGTGCGCACCAGCGCGGCCCGGTAGCCCATCCCGGCCGCCCGGTTGGTGAGCTGGACGGTCTCCCGGACGCTCTCTACCCCCGTGCCGGCGATCAGGACCTTCTCCGGCGCGGCGTATTCGGCCACCCACTCCCAGAGCGCGATCTTCTCCTCGGTGGTGAGCATGACGCTCTCGCCGGTCGAGCCGCAGACCACGTAGCCCGCCAGCGTCGTCAGGTTCCACTTCTCGACGTTGTGCCTGACCTTGGCCTTGTACAACTCGCCGTTGTGGTCGAAGGGAGTGGTAATCGGGGGGAAGATGCCGTGGAGTTTCATGGGTGCGCAAAGACCGGACAACGGGCGGGTCCGCCGGGGACCCGCCCGATTACCGTGCTACGTCGTGACCTTGGCGAAGATGACCACCAGGGTATAGAGTGCGAGCGATTCGATCAGCGCCAGGCCGACGAACAGCGCCACCTGGATGGTGCGGGCCGCCCCCGGATTCCGGGCGATGCCTTCGCACGCCGCGGCGATGGCCTTGGCCTGCGCCAGGCCGCAGACGGCCGAAGCGATGGCCATGGCGAAACCGGCCGTGATCCAGATCCACATGTGCGAGTTGTCCGCGGCGGGAGCGTGGGTCTGCGCGAACATCGGGCTTGCCAGCACGAACAACGCCAGCAGCGTGAACAGCAGCTTTGCCTTCACTTGACTCTCCTTCCCATCAAATTCGCCGCCAGGAGGTGGTTCCCGTCATCCTCATGCAGCCGGGCTCACGCTGGCAGCCTCATTATTAAGCCGGGATGAATGCTCCTGCACGTGTTCCTCGCCGATGGCGCCGTCCACGTAGATCATGGTGAGCAGCATGAAGATGTACGCCTGGAGGAACGCTACGAAAATATGAAGCCCCATGAAGGGCAGCGGCACCAGAAGGGGCGCCAAACCAATGAATGCCAGCGTGACCCGCTCGCCGGCAAACATGTTCGCGTAAAGCCGGATGGTGAGCGAGAGCAGGCGCGAGAAGTTGCTGATGAGCTCGATGGGGAACATCAGCGGCGCCAGTACGAGCATGGGTCCGGCGAAGTGCTTCAGGTAATGTCCCAGGCCCTGCGATCGGATGCCTGCCACGTTGTAATAGGCGAACGCGGCCAGCGCGCAGCCGAGGGGGACGGCGGGGAACATGGTCGGCGACTCGAGCGTGGGGATCAGCCCGAGCAGGTTCGAGAACAGAATGAAGATGAAAAGCGTCGCGAAGAAGCTCACGTGAGTGCGTCCCCGCTGGCCGATGACGTCATCCGACTGCCCGGTAACGAAGCCCGTGATCAGTTCGAAGACGTGCTGGAGCTTGCCCGGGCGGTCCATCGAGAGGCGCGGCCGCAACAGCGCGAACACCACGACGACGATCAGCGCCACCAGGATTTCCAGGGCCACGAAATTGGCCCAGGGATGCGCCGGGTCCGCGGCCTTCATCCCGGCCCAGGAGAGGACCGTGTTGGCGGGCCCAGCCAGGTATTGGTTCAACAAGGCCGCCGGCCAAAGCTCATGTTCCATGGACTAGCTCGTAGAGGACTTCACAGACGATCGCGGCAACCGGCACGAACACGCCGGCCAAAGCGGCTATCGCGTTCATACCAAAGATCTTCACTATAACATACGCGCCCGCGGCCAGCAGCAGGTAGCGCAGCGCGAAGAGCACGAACACGCGCTTGGGAGCGGGCCGCGCGTCCGGCCCGATGGCCTCGACCACTTCGTGCAGCCAAGAGTAGCTCAGGTAGGCTCCGCCGGCTCCCAGCAGGAACGCGAGTCCCGCCATCCATCCACTGAGGGCGGCGGCTACGACCGCGCCCGCCGCGGCAGCCAGCGCCATCAGGCGGCGTGCCCGGCGCCAGAGACCGTGAAGATCCTCGAGGCCCGTCTCAGCCGTCATCCCGCTGGACCTCTTGCCGGGTCGTGCGAATAAGGTCGATGAACCCGGCGGCGGCGCCGAGCAGGATGAAGACGAGGTAGAGGAAGTTGGTCTTGAAGAGCTTGTCGAGCAGGTGGCCGATGACCCATCCCGCCACCGTGCTGACGGGCAGGATGAAGGCCAGGCCGGTATAGCGGCTCACTTGGCTCCAGACGTTCTGATTCTGCTTCGGCACGCTCGGCCCCTGCCCCGGATTGTAGCGCACAAAAACCGGGGCCAGACCACCACTTTTCGCGCTCCGAGCTCGCTGAAGACAATGGACTCGCACGAGCGAAAAGTGGCTGTCTGTCCCCGGTTTTTGTGACTACCCACCCGCTGTGGCTTCCATCTGGAAGCTGGAAGCTGGAAGCTGGAAGCTGGTAGCTGGTAGCTGGTAGCTGGTAGCTGATAGCTGACGTAGGTGAAACATCCGGGCTGGGCACGGAACGGCCACCGCTACGCCAGAACCTGCCCCTTGGTCTCCCGGGCGAAAAGCAGGACCGCCATGCCGCAGACGTAGATCAGCGAAACAGCGCTGGCCGCGTGCCCGTAGCTGCCCAGGTGGACGATGAGGAACCCGGTCAGAAAGGGGCCGCTCGCGGCCAGCAGCCGCCCGGCGTTGAAGCAAAAGCCCGCGCCGGTGGCGCGCATCCGGGTCGGGTACAGCTCCGGCAGGTAGACCGGGAAGCCGCTGAAGATACCGTTGGTGAAGAAGCCGACGGCGGGCAGCATCCACAGCACCGTGGCATAGGATCGCGGCACGCCGTAGACCACCGGCACGATCGCCGCCGCGCCCAGCAGCATGACCAGAAACGCGCCGCGCCGGCCCAGGCGCTCGGCCAGCGGCGGAACGGCGAAGTAACCTACGATCGCCCCGGCGTTCAGCGTCATGACGGCGTAGCTGACCATCTGCTTGATGCTGGCCGGATCGAGGCGCCGCGGCTTGAGCAGCTCCTCCACCAGCGAAGGCGTCCAGACCGTGGCGCCCCACAGGCCGAAGACGGCGCAGAAGGCCAGCGCGGACCCCACCAGCGTGTCGCGGCGGCGCTCGGGCGTGAACAGCTCCCACAGCGTGAGGCGGCCCCTGCCGGCCGCGCGCGCCTGCCGCCACCGCTCCGGCTCGCGCACTTTCAGCCGCACCAGCAGCGCCACCAGCGCGGGCAGCAGACCGATGAAGAACATCACTCGCCAGCCCCGGTGCGATAGCAGCAACTGGATTCCAGCGGCCAGGAAGTAGCCCGCGCCCCAGGCCGACTGGAGCAGGCCCGCGCCCCTCACGCGCAGCCGTTCGGGCCAGACCTCGGCCACCAGGGTCGCGCCGGCCGCCCATTCGCCGCCAATGCCGAGCGCCGTGAGGAAACGATAGAGCGCCAGCTCCCACCAGGTGTGTGAGAGTCCCGCCAGGGCGGTGAACACGGCGTAGATCAGGATGGTGATGACCAGCGTGCGCGCGCGGCCCAGGTAATCGGCCAGCACCCCGAACAGAACGCCGCCCACCGCCCACCCAACCAGGAAGATCGCCAAAACGATGCCGCCGTACCAGCCGATGTTCTCCGGCGTGCCGCGCGGCCCGAGCAAGTCCTTGAGCGCCGGGGTGAGGACCAGGTTGTAGATTGTGGCGTCCATCGAGTCGAAGATCCATCCCAGCCAGGCCACGAACAGCACCAGGGCCTGGTAGCGCGTGAGGCCGCCGGCGGCGGCCTGCGCGGTGTCGAGCGAGTGGCGTGCAGCGGGCATGCTGGCTGTCGATTCTACCGTAATCCGTACGTAAGCCGGCGCGGCCTCCACGTTGTGGCGCCTTCAGCTTGCAGCGTCGGCTTCAGCCGACGTCACCCGGCGGGGGCGCCAGCCTGGAAGCTGGCGCGCGGCTCTGGAGAGCCGCCCTACGCGGCCTGATTGTAGGGCGGGACTCCAGTCCCGCGGCTCGGCCTCCAGGCCGAGCCTGCGACCGCGGACGGACTACGGGTTTTACCGCGACGCCGTGCCTGGCGGCCGGCGCTCTCACAAAAACCGGGGCCAGACACCACTTTTCGCGCTCCAAGTTCGCTGAACGCAACGGACTCGCGCAAGCGAAAAGTGGCTGTCTGTACCCGGTTTTTCGGCGGCCGGCGGATTCTTTGTTACAGTAGTCAAAGTCGGAACGGGCTGGCTCGCATGCGGCCATCGCCCTGACCCGAGGAGTCCTTCGGCATTGCTGACGACGGGGGTTTGTACGCCTGAAGACGGCCAGGTGCTCGGCGCGCCCAAGTGGCACGGCGAGCGCCTGTTCGTCGCCTGCGAGCTGACGCTCAAGGACTTCAAGGTGCGCTACCGCAACATGTCGCTGGGCGTGTGGTGGTCGCTGCTGAATCCCCTGGTGATGATGGGCGTACTGTGGTTCATCTTCACGCGCATCTTCCCGAACAACCGGATTCCGCACTTCGGCGCGTTTGTGCTCTGCGGGCTGGTGCCATACAACTTCTTCAGCTTGGCCTGGATGACGGGGACGACGTCGCTGGTGGACAACGCCCCGCTGATCAAGCGCGTGCCGGTGGCTCGGGAGATCGTGCCGATCGCCTCGGTGCTATCCAACGGCATCCACCTGCTCATCCAGATCGGGTTGCTGCTGACGGCGGTGCTGCTGTCCGGCACGGGCGTCAACCGCTACTGGTTGTGGCTGCCGTTCGTGTGGGGCTTCGAGATCGTCTTCGTGTGCGGCCTGGCGTTGATGTTCTCCAGCCTGAACGTGTATATGCGCGACGCGCGCTACGTGGTCGAATCCGCCAACATGGTGCTGTTCTGGCTGGTGCCCATTTTTTACCCGTTCTCGGTGATTCCGGCGGCCTACCGCGAGATCTACCAGTTAAACCCGGTCGCGGCGCTCGTGCTGGCCTGCCGCAACATCCTCCTGGAGGCGGCGCCGCCGCCCGCCGCTTTGCTGGTCAAGCTCGCCGTCAGCTCGACCTGCATGTTCCTGGCCGGGTTGTTGGTCTTCCGGGGACTCCGCCGGCGGTTCTACGACTACCTATGAGCGGCGCGGGCACAATCGAGCTGGAGCGGGTCTCGAAGGTCTTCTACTTGCATACGGGCCGCGACCTGCTGCGCCGGCGCGTCGCGCACTGGTTCACCGGGAGACACAAAGAGCGGTTCTGCGCACTCAAAGACGTCAGCCTGCGGATGGAGCCGGGCGAAGGCCTCGCGCTGGTGGGGGCGAACGGCGCCGGCAAGAGCACGCTGCTGAGCGTGGTTGCGGGTCTGGCCGAACCCGACGGCGGCCGCGTCCGCGTCGGCGGCCGTGTCGGCGCTCTCTTGCAGCTCGGTTCCGGCTTCCACCCCGACCTCACCGGTGCCGAGAACCTGCGCCTCAATGCGGCCCTGCTGGGGCTGTCGCGCAGGCGCACCGCGGAGCTGTTCGACGCCATCATCGATTTCTCCGGCATCGGCGATTTCATCGGCGAGCCGCTGCGGACCTACTCGAGCGGGATGACGATGCGCCTGGCATTCTCGGTGGCGGCACACATGGATCCGGACATCTTCCTCGTCG
>JBEKLW010000141.1:0-6540 GCA_050008815.1 Bryobacteraceae bacterium | reverse complement strand
GCCGTGCCGGCTCGGCGCCCCACTGCCGCACGGCGTCGAGAATCCACCGCACTTCGACCGGCGTGCGCCCCGCCTCGGCCTCCAGCGCATCGAACACCGGCCCGAATTCCTGACCCCGCCACAGAATGACGCCCGCGGAGATGGTGATCTCGGCGTAGCGCACGTTCTGCAGGTCGAGCCGGCCGAAGAGCCGCCGCGCGACGAGAGCATAGTCGGCGGGCGCGTTCAGCCGCCGGATCGCCCAGAGGTAGCTCTGGATAAACGCCGGGAAGTCGGCGTACTGGTAACGCGCGCGGGCTTCCTCAACCGAAACCGAGGCGTCGAGCTCGTGCAGTGTCTCAGGCTCGATGGAGCCCTCCAGGTGGAGGTGCAGCTCGGCCTTCGGCAGTTCGCGATACGAGAGGGCCATCCTGCCATAATATTAGCGACAGAGACGCGCCCGGGCGCGCGCGAGGCGCGCGACGAACCACTACCCATGACTCGCCAGGAGATCGAAGCCATCGTGGGCGGCTACCACGCCGATCCTTTCGGCATCCTCGGGCCGCATGCGACACCCGGGCGCCAGACGCCGCGCTGGCAGGTCCGGGCGTTCCTGCCGCAGGCCGCCGAGGCGCAAGTGATCCGGGACGGCGTCGCCACGCCGATGAAGAAGATCCATCCCACCGGCTTCTTCTTCGCTTCGCTCCCCGGCGAGCCGGCGCCGTATCGCATCCGTCTCAAGACCCCTGAGGGAGAGGTCTCGGAATTCGACGATCCGTATCGCTTCCCGCTCCTGCTGACCGACTTCGAGCTGCACCTCTGGAGCGAGGGCGCTAACTACGAGAGCTACCGCAGCCTGGGCGCGCACCCCACCATGATCGAGGGGGCGAGCGGCGTGCGGTTCGCCGTCTGGGCGCCCAACGCCGAGCTGGTAAGCCTGGTGGGGGACTTCAACCAGTGGGACACGCGGCGGCACCCCATGCGGCTGCGCAGCGCCGGCATCTGGGAGATCTTCATCCCGGGCCTGAAGCACGGCGACAAGTATAAGTACTTCGTCAAGTCGCGCCAGCAGGGCTACCAGGAGATGAAGACGGACCCTTACGCGTTCTACTGCGAGACACCGCCGCGGACGGGCTCGATCGTCTGGGACCTCTCCGGGTACCAGTGGAACGACGGCGCGTGGATGGAAGCGCGCGCGGGGACGGACTGGCTCAAGCGCCCGGTGTCGATCTACGAGGTGCACCTGGAGTCCTGGCTGAGGGCGCCGGGCGGCCAGTTCCTCAGCTATCGCGAGCTGGCTAGGAGTCTGGTCGGGTATGCGAAGAAGATGGGCTACACGCACCTGGAGATGCTGCCCATCATGGAGTATCCGTACTCCGGCTCGTGGGGCTACCAGGTGGTCGGCTATTACGCGCCGACTTCGCGCTTCGGCACGCCGGACGACTTCAAGCACCTGGTGGACTGCTGCCACCAGGCGGGCCTGGGTGTGATCGTGGACTGGGTGCCGGGCCACTTCCCCAAGGACGCGCACGGGCTGGCCTACTTCGACGGCACCAGTCTCTACGAACACGCCGACCCGCGCAAGGGCGAGCACCACGACTGGGGCACGAAGATCTTCAACTACGGCCGCAACGAGGTGCGCGGGTTCCTCATCTCGAACGCGCTGTTCTGGCTGAAGGAGTATCACATCGACAGCCTCCGGGTGGACGCGGTGGCTTCGATGCTCTACCTGGATTACTCGCGCAAGCCGGGCGAGTGGATCCCGAACCAGTTCGGCGGGCGCGAGAACCTGGAGGCGATCGACTTATTGCGGCGCTTCAACGAGCTGGCGCACCAGGTGCCGGGGGCCTTCACCGCGGCCGAGGAATCCACGGCCTGGCCCGGCGTCTCGAAGCCCGTGTACCTGGGCGGCCTGGGGTTCACCATGAAGTGGAACATGGGCTGGATGCACGACATGCTGCGCTACTTCTCCCAGGAGCCGGTGCACCGCAAGTTCCACCACCAGGACATCACCTTCAGCCTGCTCTACGCCTTCCACGAGAACTTCGTGCTGCCGATCTCGCACGACGAGGTCGTGCACGGCAAGAAGGCGCTCCTGGCGAAGATGCCCGGAGACGAGTGGCAGCGCTTCGCCAACGCGCGCGCCTTTCTGGGCTACATGTGGGCGCACCCGGGCAAGAAACTGCTGTTCATGGGCTCGGAACTGGGCCAGTACGAGGAGTGGGACTACAACTCGAGCGTCCGCTGGGAGCTGCTTCAGTTCGACCCTCACCGCCGGCTCCAGACTTTCGTGCGCGAGCTGAACCGCTTCTATCGGGAGCAGCCGGCCATGTATGAGGTGGACTTCCACTGGAGCGGCTTCGAATGGGTCGATTTCCGCGATGCCGACAACTCGGTCATCGCCTTCCTACGCCGCGCCCAGGACCCGGAGGACTTCCTGCTGTTTTGCTCGAACTTCACGCCGGTGCCGCGGCAGGACTACCGCGTGGGGGTTCCGGCGGTGGGCTTTTACGAGGAGGTCTTCAACACCGACGCGGCCGCGTACGGAGGCAGCGGTTTGGGCAACGCGCCGGGCGTCGAATCCGAGCCGGTGGCGGCGCACGGCCGCGAGCAGAGCATCCCCATCACGTTGCCCCCGCTGGCGGTGGTGGTGTTCAAGAAACGGTCATGAACCGCGGAGGCGCACCCGGGACCGGCGGGATGGCCGCGCCGGAGCGCATTGCATCCGGAGCGGAATGCTGAGGCAGAAGAACTTCGCACTGGCCATGCTCCCGGTGATTGCGGCGGCGGGAGTCCTTGCCGTCGCGGTCAACCTGGCGGTCGTGGCTATCGCCGGCGGCTATGATTTCACGTTCGGCCCCCTCCACCTGGTGGCTCATGACGCGTTCAAGCCGGAGCAGATTCTCGTCGGGACGCTCGTGCTCGCGCTGTTTCTGAAGAGCAGAGGCCGGCGCACGCCGGGCCATCCCGAGGGGGTCTCGGCCGAAGGCTCAAGCGGCAGCCGCCTGTGGCAGAAACTGGACCGGCTGCCTGGCATCGCCTTCGCCATCCCCGCCCTGGCGGTCTTGCTATACCTGCCCACGCTGTCCATCAACTTCGCGCACCCCGACTGGACACAGGCCCACATCGGAGCATCCATACGCGATCTGCACGCTTTTGTGAGGCTGTTCACGGACCCTCGGCCGGATGGCTCCTATCGCCCCCTCGGGGCCTTGTCCCTGTGGCTCGACTATGCGGCCTTCGGAACGAGTGCGTGGGGCTACCATCTCATCAACATCGGCCTCCACGCAGCGAACGTCTTCCTGGCGATGGCGGTCTATCGGCTCCTGGGCTTCGGCAAGTTCGTTTGCGGGTTGAGCGCTCTCCTGTTCGCCGTCGCGCCCGTCAACGTGGAGCCGGTGGTCTGGCCGGCGGCGCGCTACGATCTGCTGGCGTGCACGTTCGCTCTTGGCGCCCTGATTTGCGCGGTGCGGTACCTGCGGCGTCCGGCGCCCTCCTGGGGTCTCGCCCTGGCGGCTTTCGCCCTCACGAGCATGGGTATCTTGTCGAAGGAGACGGCCTACGCAGTGCCGCTCTTGGTGGTGGTTCTCACTCTGACCGCCACGTTCCGCCGGGACATGCCGCGCCCGAGAAGCGCGGCGGCGCCGCTGCTCGTCGCGGTATGGCTCCCGGCGCTCATCGGACTGACGGTGCGATTTGCGATCTACAAAGGCCTGGGTGGCTATGCGTACCTGGAGGGGCACTCACCGGTCTTCGGGGCTTCCCTGAAGACGCTGGCGTCTTTCCTCCAGCGCGTCCTGCTGGTCCTTCCCGGCGCGTTCAACGCAGCCAGCCAGGTGCCGGTCCTGGGCAGGGCCGCCCTAGTGGGTTTCGCAGCCGTGGCCCTGCTCGTCTACTTCTTTCATCCCGCCGCGGTGACCCGGAAGAGTTGGGGGGGCCTGGCGCTGGGCTTGGCCGGCGCCCTGCCGGTGGTGGGTCTCGTGGGTTGGATAGGGCCGTCGATGCTGCACACTCGCTATCTGTACTTCCCGGCGGTGTGGATCCTGCTCTTCGCCGGAGCCTGCATCGGCACGTGCAGGTACCGTCTGGCGGTCGGCGCACTTTTTGTCGCGGTCAGTCTGGCCGGAACCATATCGAACCTCCAGGTGTACCGAAACGCCCTCCAGGCCGCGGAGCGCGTTCACAACATCGTCAGGATGGATGCCGCTCAACACCCGCCTATCGATTCGGTCTGTTTTGACGGTCTCCCGGAAGCATCCCATGGGATCTTGTTCTTTGGCGATCATGTCGTTGAACGGGTTCGCAGCAGCTTCGAGGGGACGCCTGTTTCCGTGACGCGAGTGTGCCCTGCCAGTACGCCGGCCAATCGAAGGACTGTCATTTACCGCTGGGATCCGAAGCGCGCCACCGTGGCTCGGACGGAGGGTCGCTAGTGAACCGTGGCTCGGGCGGAGTGTTGCCGGTGAACCGTGCTTAGGCCGGAGTGTCGCTGGCAGGGCATCCGGCCGCCGCGCCAGACGACGCCGGTGCTCAGGCTGCCGCCGGGGGCTATGCGTCCAGCAGAGCGCGGGCCAGCCGTCCCAGCTCCTGAGTCGAGCGCACCGAGTGCTCCATCTCCACCAGGATCGAGTAGCGGCGGTCCTCGGGCCGGCAGGCCCTCACCTCACCCAGGAGCAGCATTTCACCCCACTCGAGCTTGAGGACTTGCCCCGGTTGGATGGGCGTGTCGGTGACGAACTCGGTGCGTCTGCCCTCGATTCGCCGCACTTCACCGTAAAGCTCCTGCGCCTCGACGCCAATCAGGGTCACGCGGGCGCGCTTCGGCTCCTGCTCCATGCCCGCCTTATCGGCTTGGGGTGGCCACTCCTATAGGCCGAGGCGCGGCGCAGCCGGCACCCTACAGGCCCGCCTTCGTCTCCAGGCTGCGCCAAAGATACCAGGAGGCAACGCTCGAGTAGGGCTTCCACTTCCGCGCCAGTCGGTCCACTTCGGCCGGCAGGGGCATCTGCGCCAGGCCATAGACCTTGCGCACCGCCGCGCGAATGCCGAGATCCGCCGAGGGCATCACGTCCAGGCGCCGTAGAGCGAAGATCAGGAACATATGCACGGTCCAGGGGCCGATGCCCTTCAGCGCCGTCAGCCGCTGGTGGACCTCCTCGTCCGGCAACGCGGCCAGCACGGCAAAGTCGACTTGGCCGGAGATGGTGCGGCGCGCCAGCTCGCGCAGATAGCCGATCTTCTGGCGCGAGAGACCCAGGGCGCGCAGCTTCTGGGTGCGGAGCTTCAGCACCCCCTGGGGCGTCAGCCGCCCATCGCCAGCGGCGGCCACCACCAGCCGGTTGAAGATGATCTCGGCTACCTTGCCGCTAAGCTGTTGGAGGACAATGGCCTTGGCGAGGGTCGCAAAATCGGGCTCCAGGAACTCGATGGCGTAGGGCCCGATCTCGTCGATCAGCCGGGCCATGACAGGATCGGAAGCCCTCAAATGAGTCAGCGCTGGTTGCATGGCGAAACAGAGACCGCTCGGCGTGCGTCTAGTAGTATGCCACTGGTGCTCATGCCACTGAGGGGGATGTGCGCGTTCCTCGGTCTGGCGCTTGCCTGGAGCGCGCTGGCGCAGCACCCCGCCGTTCCGCAGCCGCCTGCCGCCCCCCAGGAGCCTGGACCCACCATCAAGATCGAGGTCGAGTTCGTCAACGTCCTCTGTTCCGTGCGCAACCGGCAGGGCGGGCTGGTCGGCAACCTCGGCCAGGACGATTTCAGCGTCACCGAAGACGGCAAGCCGCAAAGCATTCGCTACTTCGCCCGGGAGACCGATTTGCCGCTGACCATCGGCCTGCTGGTGGACGTCAGCCGGAGCCAGGCGCGGCTCATCGACACCGAGAGGCACGCCGCCGACCAGTTCTTCTCTCAGATGTTGGGGAAGAAGGACCTGGCGTTTCTGATCAGCTTCGGCCAGGATTCCGAGCTGCTCCAGGACTACACCAGCTCCGCCCGGCTGCTGCGCAAGGGCCTGGATGATTTGAGGGTGAACGCCCCGCCGCCGCAGGTGATGGACAGTCCCGTGCCAACCATCTACAAGCCGCGGGGGACGGTTCTTTACGACGCGGTGTACCTGGCGGCCAACGAGCGGCTCCGCGGCCAGGTCGGGCGGAAGGTCATGATCCTGATCAGCGACGGTGTCGATCAGGGCAGCCGCGTGAAGCTGGAGGAAGCGCTGCGAGCGGCTCACCAGGCCGACGCGGTGATTTACGGGATCGAGTACTACGACCCGCAGGCTTACGGCGGCGGGTTCGGCCGCGGCCTGGGCGGCCAGTGGTCGGCTCTGAAGCGCTTCGCCGAGGAGACGGGCGGCCGTGTCTTCCACGTGGACCGCAGGCACCCCCTCACGGAGGCGTTTGAGGAGATTCAGCAGGAGATGCGCAGCCAGTACGCCATCGGCTACATACCCACAAACCCCGCCAAGGACGGCACGTTCCGGCGCATCGAGATCCGCACGCGGGACAGGGATCTGAAGGTCCAGGCGCGGAAAGGCTACTGGGCCGTGCCGCCGGAGCCGAG
>JBEKLW010000140.1:0-6544 GCA_050008815.1 Bryobacteraceae bacterium | reverse complement strand
AGGTACATTCGAGGCCTTTGTCGGCGATGGTACTCCTCAGCAGCGTCAAGACGTCGCTCCCAACGCGCTTGGCTTCCTCGATTCGCTTCGGCGCTTCGTGATAGCCGTTTCGGTAGAGGCCAACCAATAGCCGCATCGCAGGAGTGTTACCAACGGCAAGCCCAATGCCGAACCAGTACTCGATGCGTAAGACAGGAGACGAGTCGAAGCCGACTCGGGGGCAGCGGGCGCAAGAGTACCTGCATCACGCACAGGCGCGTCTTCCGGCGCGGGCAGATGCCCTAAGACCGCAACGATCCCTGCCGATAAGAGATATCAGTGTACCAACGGGCAAGCAGCAACGCGCTCTTTCTGGGCATCCTGACGGGATTGGCCGCTGTTTCGCTATGGATGGGCGGTTGCACGCGATGGCAGTCAGAGCAACGGCGGGCGCCGCTCACGCTCGTTGAGCAGCTTCGGCGGCTCCCCGTAGATCCAGGAGATCAAGTGCCGGTTCGTTTTCGGGGCACCATCACCTATGTCGATGTCCAGCTTGAGCAATTCTTCTTTCAGGACTCGACCGGCGGCCTCCGCTCCGACAACATCAGCGCCGACCTGGTACTCGGAATAGGCTCGTTTATGGAGCTGACGGGAACGGCTACCGAGGGAGGCTCCAGCCCCGCGGGGGCGTTTGAGCAGGTCCGCGTGATCAGTGTGGGTGCGCTGCCGCAGGCGGTGCGCGCCCGGCCGCGGGATCTGGTCTCCGGCAAGCTCCAGTACCGCTTTGTCCAGATCGAAGGGCGCGTGCAGTCCGCCGCCATCGACGACAGCGGCCGTCTGGTATTGATGGTCGACTCGGAAGGCCGCAAGGTCAAGGTGTTGGTGCGGGAGGATGTGGGCGGGGTCGACTATCGCGCCTACCCCGGGGCGGAGGTGCAAGTGCGCGGGGTGCTTGCGGCCAGCACCGCTGCCGACGGGACCATCGTGGACCTGCGGCTGTTGGCCCACTCGGCACGCCAACTTGTGGTCCTCACGCCGGCTAAGCCGGTGGCGGGAAGGCCCCGAGAACAATCCGCCCTTCCCACGTTGACCACCGTCGCCCAAGCTCACTCCCTCTCAGAAGACCAGGCTAGGATGTCCTACCCGGTGCGCCTCCGGGCGGTGGTGACATTCTTCACCCCGGTGAGCCACATGCTTACCGTGCAGGACGACACCGACGGGATCTACGTCTACGTGGGCGCGGCGGAGATCCCGCCGCTCCGAGCCGGGCAGTTGGTGGATGTGGAAGGATTCAGCGGCCCGGGCGATTTCGCCCCGGTAGTCGTAAATCCACGCATCCGGATACTCGGGGAGCAGGCCATGCCTGAGCCGCTGCGCCTGGACTTCAATCAGCTCCTGTCCGAGCCGCCGGATAGCCGCTGGGTCGAGGCGAGGGGCACCGTCTGTTCGGTGGAGAGCTTCAACGGCATCGTGGCGCTTGGGGTCCGCTCGGCCGACCGCCGCTTCGTGGTGGGACTGGCCTTCTCCAACGAACTTCCGCGCCGGCTGCTGTACTCGCGCATTCGCTTCCGGGGCGTTCTGACTCCCATATTCAACCGCAAGCGGCAATTGGTGGCCGTGCAGATCAGAGTGCCAGAGCCGAAGTTCATCCAGGTGGAAGCGAGTGCCCCGCCAGGTCCGCCCGCACTGCGCAGCATCGTGCAACTGCGGCAGCATTCCCCGGGATCGGGAATCGATCAGGCGTCCCGGATTCGAGGCACGGTGACGCTGACTCACCCTACCGGCCCCACCTACATCAGCGATGCGACGGGAAGCGTGGTGATCGACAACCACACCCCATCGGACCTTGCCGTCGGCGACGTGGTGGAGGCAACCGGATTCGCCGAGATCGGTGCGTTGAACCCGGTGCTCACGGACGCACAATTGGTCAAGGTCGCGCACAGGGCTGAGCCCAAGGCACAACGGTCCACCGTCACGGACATTCTGGAGGATCGTTGGGATCCCAGGCTGGTAGCTGTGGATGGCCTTCTACTGGACACTGTGACCAGTGGGGCGGATCGGCGGCTGGTGCTCCAGGCCGGCGGCACCCTCTTCAATGCCCGGATGGAGGGTGGCCGCCTGCCGGCGCTGAGGAAGGGCAGTCTCGTTCGCGTAGCGGGGATCGTGTCCTACGATGCGCCGGGCCGGCGATCGGTTCCGCGCGGCTTCACGATTCTGCTCCGCTCGGCCGCGGACGTGATCGTGCTGCGGGATGCGTCCTGGTGGACCACGGCACGGACCTTCCAGCTTGTGGCAATCCTGGCCGCCATGGCGCTGACCGCCTTCGCCTGGGCCACCGTCCTGCGCCGGCGCGTGCAGCGGCAGACCAAGGCCTTGCGGAAAGCGAAAGAAGCCGCGGAAGCGGCCAACCGCGCCAAGAGCGAGTTTGTGGCCAACATGAGCCACGAAATCCGGACGCCGCTGAACGGCATTCTCGGAATGACCGAGGTCGCCCTCGCCGATGATCTGCCTCCCGCGCAGCGCGAAAGCCTGTGCCTGGTCAAGTTGTCGGCCGATTCGCTGCTCACTGTCATCAACGACATCCTGGATTTCTCCAAGATCGAAGCCGGAAAACTGGACATGGAACGGATCCCCTTCGATCTGCGGTCGGCTCTGGGTGCGGCGCTCAGGATGCTGGCCGCGCGCGCTGCCGAGAAGGACTTGGAAATTCTATGCGACATCGGCGAGGATGTTCCCGAAGTCGTGATGGGAGATCCGACCCGCCTCCGGCAAATCGTACTGAATCTGGCAGGCAATGCCATCAAGTTCACCGAGGAAGGAGAGGTCGCGGTCCGGGTTAGGCTGGAGAAGGCCAGTGAGGAAGAGGCAGTGCTGCGGTTCGAAGTGGCCGACACGGGAATCGGGATTCCCGCGGACAGGCAGAGCTCGATCTTCGAGGCTTTCGCCCAAGCCGACGGCAGCACGACCCGCAGATATGGCGGGACGGGACTGGGTCTGACGATTTGCTCCCGGTTGGTGGCACTGATGGGCGGGAGCATCGGAGTCGCGAGCGAGCCCGGGCGCGGGAGTCGCTTCTTCTTTACAGTGGCAATGGGTATCGGGGCAGCGCCGGCGGAGGGGACCCTCGTGCCGGCCAGCCTCAAGAGCGTGCGGGTGCTCGCCGTCGGCGACCACCCGTCCACTCGCGAAATCCTCGGGAGGATGCTGACCGGTTGGGGGATGGAAGTCCAGACCGCGTCCAGTTCGGCGGCTGCGAGAGACGCGCTGCGGCAGGCAGCCGTGGCCCTAAAACCCTACCGCCTCCTTCTCAGCGACGTCAATCTGCCTGATATGGGCGGTTTCGAACTGGTGCAGGCCATCCGGCAGGATCCGGAGATTCCGCCGCTGACGATGGTCCTCATGACTTCGGTGGTGCGACGTGGCGATGCCGATCGTTGCCGGGACTTTGGGGTGGCCAGCTATCTGACCAAGCCGGTGACCCGGACGGAGCTGCGGGACGCGCTGTGCCGAGTGCTTGGAGGGGGGACAGCCCAGGCGGAGAGCGGTCTGGCGGCGAGACCCGGATTGGTTGCGCCTGCCCGCCGCTTGCGAGTGCTCGTCGCCGAAGACAACCCCGTCAACCAGCGCGTCGCCGCGCGCCTGCTCGAAAGAGAGGGTCATGTCGTTACTCTGGCCGCCAATGGCGCAGAAGCTGTGGCCGCCTTCAGGCGAGGGGAGTTCGACTTGGTGCTGATGGACCTCCAGATGCCCAAGATGGACGGCCTCGAGGCCACCCGGCAAATCCGCGCCGGCGAAAACGGAGACCAGGTTCCCATCGTCGCCTTGACGGCGTACGCCATGAAGAGCGACGAAGAACGCTGCCTCCAGGCCAGGATGAACGGCTACTTGACCAAGCCGATCAGCGCCGCCCGGCTGAACGAGATGATCGAGAGGGTGGTCTTCACCCCGGCGAGCCAGCGGTAAGCGTCCGGTGAACCCATCTTCCGCGGCCCGCGGATTCGAAAGGATGCTCCTTCGCGTCGGTGCGCAGGTAGGTTCGGATTAGTACTGATAACGCCGATGCTTCCTGAAGAGCTGTGGCGGGCCGTCCTTAGTCCGGCGCTGTCGTCACGCGCTCCGGAGTACAGCGCAGCCTAGCGGCTCCACTCGCTCTCCCGTCCCCGCTCCCACACGTCGTCGCAAGCTACTTTTTGGGCCACGAAGGATGCAAGGTGGCCAGTCCGGATGTTTCACCAGCAATCTGCTGCAGCGCACGATAGAACTGCATCTACTCAAGTTGCGCTCGGCCGGTGTCCTCGATCCGTTGCGGACCTGCGGGCGCCGGCCGCGGGCGCACCTTGTGGCATCCCTTGATGCTTTGCGGCCCTCTCATCGCCCCTCGCCACGGTCGTGGTGAGAAAAGCGGGCCTGACCCACCGCAAAAACACCCTTACCTAACGCCGCTCCGCGATTTGGATCTGGTTCTGGCTACCGACACTTCCCGGAAACCACTCAGCGCGCGGCTCGCACCTGTGAAGCGCTTGCACATGCAACTTAGTTGCAGTAGACTGAGGAGTTTCGGATCAGTGAACTTCAGGGACCTGTATGTTGCTAACGAACAACCTGGAAGAACTGACAGCTCCAGGGTCCACAGTCCCTCTTGTCATTCTGGCCCGGCGCTTCAAGTTCGCTGCCGTTCTGCTGTTTCTTGCGGTGTGCCTCCGAACTCCAATTCGCGCCCAAGAACACAGGGGGGCGCCGCCGGCGCCCTCGCCGGTTTCGTCTGCGCCATCTATTCAGGACAATAGCTTCCTGATCGAGGAGGCCTACAACCAAGAGCCCTATGTCGTACAGCACATCACTAGCTACACACGCTTCTGGAACAGCCGCGATGCCGTCGCCAGCTTCACGCAGGAGTGGCCCGTACCCGAGCATGCCCGTCATCAGCTCAGCTACACGCTGGTGGGCGTGAGCGCGGGAGCTTTTCCCGGTTCCGGCTTCGGGTTGGGCGACATCGCGCTCAACTACCGCTATCAAGTTGTCGGAGGAGGCGAAACCCGTGTCGCCTTCGCTCCCCGCCTCAGTGTTTTGTTGCCCACGGGACAGACCAGGTTGGGAAGGGGCTCCGGTGGCGTTGGTGTTCAGGTAGACTTGCCGCTCAGCATCGTGCTCGCTCGCCAGTGGGTCACCCATTCGAACGTGGGTACAACCCTCATCCCTTCCGCTCGCAATGAACGAGGCGAACGGGCCGCGGTCACGGGCTACAACCTTGGCCAGAGCGTGGTGTTCTTGGCGCGCCCTCGATTCAACCTCATGTTGGAGACACTCTGGACCGGATCGGAGTCGGTCGTGACACCGGGACGGACCCAGCGCACGCATGGCCTGCTCATCAGCCCTGGCGTGCGTTGGGCCTACAACCTCCGCGGTAGGTTGCAGATCGTTCCGGGCGTGGCCGTGCCTCTGGGAGTTGGACCCAGCGCAGGCGAGAGAGGGCTGTTCTTCTACCTCAGCTTCGAGCATCCCTTCGGGAAAGGCCGGAATGCGCGATGAGGACGGCGCGCCCATGTTGAGGTCTCTGTCGAAAAACGCTCGACTGCGCCTTCGCAAGCAGGAGTGGGGAGCCTCGGGGCGATAGCAAGTCCCGCACTCCAAGTGCAGCTTCTGCATCTCTTCCCGAGTACATTCCGCCGTGTCACGCTGGCAGCAGCGCCCAGGGGCACTTGGTCCGTCTCGTGCTCTACACACAGAGCGGTCTTCAAACGAAGATGAGCCGTACCCAGACCTCCGGCTGGTCGCAGGCACGCTATCAGCGGCATATCGAGGGTGCGCCCCTGCTCGCCCAGGTGGGCGGAGGCGGCGCCAGCCTGCGATATCGAAACTGAGCCAAGCAACGCTGGCGGTTGCTGAGAAACGGTTGCAGGCAACGCCAACCGCGGGGGCGGCGTGAAAGAGGAACAACCATGTCATTCGGGATTTACATTGTCGGCTTCCTGATTCTAATCGGCGGGTTAATCTGGGGAGCCACGATGCTGCATATCGCCCCGCACTGGATCGCAGTGGGCGCAATTGTACTCGTGGGCCTTGCGATTCTGAAGGGCGTCAAAGCCACGCGGCAAAAAGATCCGTCGTAATCAGACGTGGGCCGCGGCCAGCCCGCTACTTGAGCAGTCCTGTGTCCGGGGTTGATTATGCATGGCGGAGAGAGAGGGATTAGAACCCTGAAGCTGCATTGAAAACACGCAAGTTATTCAACCTGCGTTCCGCTGAATCCTCCCAATCCCGCAGATCCTCTGCATCCTTGCACCTGATTGCACCTGAGGGACGGGGGCTGGCGACGGCAGAGGCGCTCCCACTCTGTGAGGCGGTGAGTTTACCACCCTGTCCGCTTTATTACAGGGTCGTGCTATGGTCACTTGAATCGACGATACCTCGGAGGCGCCGGCACCCATCAGATCAGCCATGGCACGCACCCAAACTTCTTCTGCGCGGCGCTTTCGAGAAACCCGAAATACGAGCGCAGGTGTGCTTCCCGGCACCACAATCGCAAGAACCCGTCGTATCCTTTCTGCCCCAGTTCGGCGCGCAG
>JBEKLW010000014.1:0-14293 GCA_050008815.1 Bryobacteraceae bacterium | reverse complement strand
GGTGCCTTCCTCGATTCGACGCTCGACAGGGTGGCCGAAGTGGCGATCTTTCTCGGGATACTCGCTGGAGGTCTGGCGCCTCCCATGCTCGTCCTTTCAGCGCTGTCTCTCAGCTTCCTCGTCAGCTACACAAGGGCCAAGGGAGACGCGCTGGGTATCAGGCTCTCGGGCGTCGGGATAGGGGAGAGGAGCGAGCGACTGCTCATCCTTGCGATCGCTTCGATAGGTATCGGGGTCGAAGTCGCCCACAAATGCGAAAACCGCATCGCTCGGCGCATCCAGCGCAGCGGGCTAGTCGAGCGCAAAACCCTTGAAGCCTTTGACTGGGATTTTCAACCCAGCCTCGTCCGGCGGCCGCTCACGGCCAACTGCACTGGTTTTCGGATAGCGGCGCGGGGGCGGTGAAACCGGCTTGCGGAACGGCGGGGCGCCCGCTGCAGAGCGCGGGGGTTCCGTCGAACGACCACGCAAACTCCGGCTCGACGCCCGCCTGCTCCAGCTTGCCGCGGAAGACGGGAGCGTCGTAGGAGGCGGTCTGAAACTGCGCGCCGCGGTGGCCGAGCGAGTAACCGCCCGGGATGGTCGAGCAGTTGAAAGTGAACAGGCAGCCGCCTCCCTGCGCCAGCGCCACGCAAGTCTCCCAGCTCTCCCGGGTGCTCACGAACGGCAGCGTGGAGGGCGAGTAGATGCCGTGAAGGGCGACCGCGGCGATGAACTCCGGGGTTGTGGGGCCGAGTGCGGGGCCCGGCAGCATCGCACCGGGAGCTGGCTTCAGCCTCGGAATTCCGAGAATGCCCGCTTCCCGCCCGCGGGTCCGCCGCAAGTAGTCCTCGTGCAGCAGGAGCATCGTCCAGTCGCGCCTCCAGTCCGCCAGGCCGGACAGCACGCCCATGCCCAACCAGCGGACTCCCGCCGACAGCGCGCGCTCGCACGCATCCAGCCGGTATGCGAAGTTCGTCTTCTTGGTGGCGCCCCGGTGAAGCTGGCCGTAGCGCTCCCGGTCGTAGGTCTCCTGCCAGAGCACGGAAAAGGACAGGCCCGCCGCGAGCAGCCTGCGGTACTCGGCTTCCTCCAGCGCCTCCGTGCTGATTCCGACGGCGCCGCCTCCGCGCTGCTCGAGGATTCGCCGGACCAGCTCCACCTGGCGGCACATCGAGTCCACGCGAACGCGAGGGTCGGTCGCGTAGACCAGCTCCAGAACTCTCAGGCCCTTCTCTTCGATCAGGTGCTCGGCCTCGCGCGCCAGCTCGCCGTCTGTCAGCCGCAGCCGCTCGACTTCGAGGCCCTTGTTCCCAGAGCGGTAGTTGCAGTAGAGGCAGTCCTCGCCGCAGATGCTGGTTACGTACACGGGCACGATGGCATAAACGCGATTGGCGAACAGCTCCCTGCGCACCCGCCGGGAACGCTCCAGAATGGCTCGATCGAGCGCGCCCCCCTGGCCAAGCTCGGCGGCGCCGAGCACGCCGGCGAGGCGGCGGTCCTGCGGTGCAGCGGAGTTCACGGTGGCCAGGGCCTCCGCCTCGGACGGGCCGCCGTCGGCGAGGGAATGCCACAGTTCGGAATGCCGGTCGGAGAACATCGGGTATTGTCCCATTCTCGCATTTCCCGCTCGGGTGTTCCTCACTCGCCCGTAATCCGTCCGTAAGCCGGCGCGGCGGTTTTCGTAGCGCGCGCTCTCAGCGTGCCGCGTCGGCACTTGTGCCGACGCTTGGCGGAACGCTTCCCGAGCCTGTCCCTACACTCACCATGCGTCGCCAGGAGTGGCGACGCGGCAGGCAAGAGTGCCCGCGCTACGGCGAGCGCCGGCTGCACCCGAGGGGTGCACGCCGCATTCCAGCGCACCGCCCCCGTCCTTTGAGTTCGTCCCTGCTGCGCGTTCTTACGGACGGATTACAGACTCGCTGTCATTCACCGAACGCGGCCGGCGCGTTATTCTGGGTGCTTAGAGCGTCGTCGGAATATGCCCGAAATCAAACGCCCCGCCGCCGAAGATCTCAACCCACAGGAGACCCGGGAGTGGATCGAGTCGCTGGATCAGCTCATCGACGAAGCCGGAGCGGACCGCGCCGCATTTCTGCTGGAGCGGCTGGCGAACCGCGCACAGGCGCTGGGCGCCGCGCCGCAGTACCGCGTCAACACGCCCTACGTCAACACCATTCCGGTTGAGGACCAGACGCCGTTTCCAGGCGACCGGGCGCTAGAGCGGCGGCTGAAGAGCCTGATTCGCTGGAACGCGCTGGCCATGGTGGTGCGCGCCAACAAGTACGACCCCGGCATCGGCGGGCACATCTCCAGCTACGCTTCGCTGGCCACGCTGGTCGAAATCGGCTTCAATCATTTCTTTCGGGCGTCCTACGGCCAGGAGCCGGGCGACCTGATCTATCTGCAAGGGCATTCGTCGCCGGGCTACTACGCGCGCGCGTACCTCGAGGGCCGGCTCACCGACGAGCACCTGCGCAACTTCCGCCACGAGCTGCGCGAGACCCCCGGTCTCTCCTCCTATCCGCACCCCTGGCTGATGCCGGATTTCTGGCAGTTCCCGACCGTCTCCATGGGCCTGGGGCCGATCAATGCCATCTACCAGGCGCGGTTCCTGAGGTACCTGGAGCACCGCGGGCTGCTTCAGCCCAGTCCGCGCAAGGTCTGGGCGTTCCTGGGCGACGGTGAGATGGACGAGCCGGAATCGACCGGCTCCATCCGCATCGCCGCCAACGAGAAGCTGGACAACCTGATCTTCGTCGTCAACTGCAACCTGCAGCGGCTGGACGGGCCGGTGCGCGGCAACGGCAAGATCATCCAGGAGCTCGAGGCCCTCTTCGCGGGCGCGGGCTGGAACGTCATCAAGGTGATCTGGGGCTCGGGCTGGGACCCGCTGCTGGCCAAGGACACGAGCGGCCTGCTGGTCCAGCGGATGAACGAGTGCGTGGACGGCGATTACCAGGCCTTTGTGGTGCGCGGCGGCGCCTACATTCGCAAGGAGTTCTTCGGCAAGTACCCCGAGCTGCTCGATCTGGTGGCGGACCTGACCGATGAACAACTCGCCAAGCTCCCTCGCGGCGGGCACGACCCCGAAAAGGTCTTCAACGCTTACCAGCGCGCCGTCGAGCACACCGGCGCGCCCACCCTGATCCTGGCCAAGACCGTCAAGGGCTACGGACTCGGCGAGGCGGGCGAGGGCCGCAACGTCACCCACCAGCAGAAGAAGCTGAACGAAGAGGAGATGGCCTCCTTCTGCCGCCGCTTCGACATCCCCATCACCGCGGAACGGCTGCACGAGGTTTCCTTCTACCGGCCGCCGGATGACAGTCCGGAGATCCAGTATCTGCAGGCGCGGCGGCGCGAGCTTGGGGGTTACCTCCCCCAGCGCAAGCCGCGCCCGATCACGCTCGAGGCGCCGCCGCTCGACTACTTCGAGGAGACGATCACCGGCTCGAAGGGCCGCGAGGTGTCCACCACCATGGCCTTTGTCCGCGTGCTCACGCTCCTGCTGCGGCACCCCCAGCTCGGCCCGCACATCGTCCCCATCGTCCCCGACGAGGCGCGCACGTTCGGGATGGAGTCGCTGTTCCGCCAGATCGGCATCTATGCCAGCCAGGGGCAGCTCTATCATCCGGTGGATCAGGAAATGTTTCTCTACTACCGGGAATCGACGAGCGGGCAGATCCTGGAGGAGGGCATCACCGAGGCTGGCTCGATGGCCTCCTTCACCGCCGCGGGCGCCTCTTACGCCACCTGCGGCGTGCCCATGATCCCCATCTACACCTACTACTCGATGTTCGGATTGCAGCGGATGGGGGACCTGATCTGGGCATTCGCCGACGCGCGCGGCAAAGGATTCCTGGTCGGCGCCACCGCGGGCCGGACCACGCTGGCCGGAGAGGGGCTGCAACACCAGGACGGTCACAGCCAACTGCTGATGACCGTCATCCCGACCTGCGCCTGCTATGACCCGGCCTTCGCCTACGAGATCGCGGCCATCGTCCAGGACGGCTTGCGCCGCATGTACCAGCAGAACGAGGACCTGTTCTACTACTTCACGGTCTCGAACGAGAACTATGCGCAGCCGCCCATGCCCGAGGGCGCGCGCGAGGGCATTCTGCGCGGCCTTTACAGGTACAAGGCCGCGCCGAACGGCCAGGCGGTGGCGCAACTGTTCGGCAGCGGCGCGCTGGTGAACGAAGCGCTCAAGGCCCAGCAGATCCTGGCCGAGAAGTACAACCTGGCCGCCGATGTATGGAGCGTCACCAGCTACAACGAGCTGCGGCGCCAGGCGCTGGGGATCGAGCGCTGGAACCGGCTGCATCCGGCCGAGACGCCCCGGCGCTCCCATCTCGAGGAAGCGCTCGCTGGCGCGGAGGGCCCCATCGTCGCCTCGACCGATTACATGAAGGCGGTGGCGGACCAGATTGCGCCGTGGCTGGCGGGCCGGCTGGTTTCACTCGGCACCGACGGCTTCGGCCGCAGCGACAACCGCGAGCATCTGCGCCAGTTCTTCGAGGTGGGCGCCAACCATATCGCCGCCGCCGTGCTGGCGCGCCTGGCGCGCCAGGGCCAGTTCGACGCCGCGCAGGCGCGCAACGCCATCCGTGATCTGGGCATCGATCCGGAGCGCACCGACCCGGCGCGCGCCTGAGGCGCCTGGCGTGCCGTCTCTCAAGTCCCTTACTAGATCCGGTAGTGGGTCAGTTTCCGAAATGGGCGTTAGACGACCAAGTGCCATTGGAAGGCGGATCGCCGGACTGAAGCCGACTTCCCGGCACGTATCCGGGCGCTGTGGACGCCCAGCGGGCGCGACCACCCTCAGGTAGGTCCCCAACGCGGGGCGCCCGTGGTGCCCGGGCGACTAGCTCGCACCCGTGGTGCTGCGGGGAATCGCGCCGGATCCGCCACCTGTCCGGGGAGCCGATTACGCGACCAGATAAAGCTGATACGAGGACGCAGGGCCGTTTATCATTGTATTAGCGAGCGGAAAGTGGACCATGCGAGGCCTCGGCCGCAGATTAGCATCAAGACACATGACCGCCCGTGGAGACCCAGCGGAAGGATCGAGGCTACGATCGACCGGCGTACTCGCATCTCCGTCGCCGCGACCGCCAGGGAGCGGGGGACGCCGTAGTCAGGGTAGAATTGACCTGAAATGGTAGCGAAGGGGCGAGGACTGCGCCGAGAGAGGCCCCCAGAGTGGCAGCAGAGGCCCTGGCGAGGAAACGAACCCGCCTGCACACAGTCCTGCCACCTGCGAATCAAGGTCCGCCTCATGCGCTCGGGATCGAGACACGACTTCTCCAGCAACGTTGAGCAACAATGACACACCCACGAACAGCCTATGACCTGAGCGAGTCCCAAGTGACGACCCCGAAACCCATCATCTCGCTGTTCTGGCGGTTGACCAAGCATTATCGCGAAAAACTCGGATCGGTGCTGGACATGGGCGCAGGTGATTGCCGCTTCGCCAGGGGAGGGTGTTTCGAACGTTACGTTGGCGTCGAAATAGACGGGAAGCGCGTGGCCGCCGCTAGCCCCCCACCGAACGGGACGATTATCCACGGTTGTGTGTTTCGGCACGAAGGCGCTGGCTACGACGCCTGTATTGGTAACCCTCCCTACGCTCGCCACCATGACATCCAGAGTCCGTGGAAGAACCAGACCGTCGCTCGCCTGGACCGCGAACTAGCTGTCACCTTGGACAAACACTGTAACCTCTATCTCTACTTCTTCTGTCTCGGCCTGCTGAAAACACATCAGGACGGCCTGCTCGCTTTAGTCGTGCCGTACGAGTGGGTCTCTCGTCCATCCGCCAAGCCAATACGTGAATACATCCACAGGCAGCACTGGAACGTCGCGGTTTACCGTTTTCAGATGCCTATTTTTGAAGGTGTCCTGACAACCGCATCCGTCAGCATCGTGGACAAAGGTGGCCGCGATGGGCGCTGGAAGTACTATGACATCACGCCCAGTTATCAGGTGGTGGTCAGGCAAGGCATTACGGGCTCCGCAGAGGACGTCCTTGATTACGCGGAGCGAGGAAGCATTTGGGCACTCCGCGGTCTCAGCCCGGGGTCGCAGAGGATTTTCACTCTCACCGAGGGTGAGCGCGTTCGCTTCGGGTTGAGCAAACGGGACGTCTTCCCTTGCCTGACCTCTCTTCGGAACGTCCCGTCTACTCTGCGGACGCTTTCACGGGCAGCCTTTAGGAAGTACTTTGTGCAGGCTGGCCAAAAATGTTGGCTGATTCGCTCGCATGGAGCGCACCGGAGCAGCACGCTTGACGCCTATTTGGAGGCAGTGCCGGAGAAGGACCACCAGACCCATACGTGCCGGAATCAGACGCCATGGTTCAAATACGTGCCACACCCCGTGCCGCAGATGTTGTTCAGTTCCGGCTTTACCAAGTTCGGCCCGAAGGTGCTGGTCAATTCTGTGGGCGCACGTGCGGTTGGTTCGGTCTTTGGTATTTACTCAGAGACCAAGCTCCCACTCCGGCGTTTGCAGGCGCACCTGCTAGAGACGAACTTCCAAGAGCAGGTCGTTGCCCACGCCGGGACACTGAAGAAGGTCGAAGTCAGACAGTTCAACGCCGTGCTTAATGCGTTCGTCGAGCAGGAGCGACAGAATGGCCGGAACGGTTCTCGGTAGGGGCAAGATTGCCTTCCAGGCGGAGGGCCGACTACTCCAGGAACTCGGGGAGCGTTTGGTGGCCAGCCCCGAGGTGGCCTTGGTCGAGCTGATCAAGAATGCCTATGATGCCGACTCCCCCTCTTGCGAGGTGCGACTCGAGGAAGACGGGAAGGCCCTTATCATTGCTGACAGCGGACACGGGATGACATTCGATGAATTCGCCGGCAAGTGGATGCGCATTGCAACCCGCAGTAAAGTTGGCGAGCGAGTCTCTCGTGTCTACAGGCGTCGGCTTACTGGCGCCAAGGGGATTGGACGCTTTGCCGTGCGCTATCTTGGCGACGATCTGACCCTCGTTACGTTCGCTGAAGACCCAAAGCGTCGGTGCAAAACGAGACTCACGGCGCGGTTCGATTGGCCCAGACTGGACCTCCTGCGTGACATTCGTGACGCTGAAGTGGACTACATTTTGGAGCGGGTGACGGCAGATACGCAGACAGGAACAACCCTGGAGGTCCGAGGACTCAAGACGTCGACGGACTTCACTAGCCAATCTTCGTTGCGCGCAAACGTCTTGCGCATTGTTACTCCCCTGCAGGGCTTGGAGGCGGGAAGGTTCAAGCCAGCGCACGAAGATTCAAAGACAGATCCCGGTTTTCGGGTTCGTCTTCCGGGAACTCAACAGGAGGGCCCTGGCGAGATTGACCTTGCGGAACTGGTGCTTCGGAACTACTGGGCGCGGCTCCAAATCGAACTCGACGCCAAGCGTCTCACTTTCAAGGTCTGGTTTCCCTCGTCCCGAGCGCCCAAGACGTTTCAGCTTGACGTCTCGACCGCGATCTCTGGCGGCTTCGTCGCTGACATTCGGTATTTCCCACGGCGTAAGGGCGTGTTCCGACGCAAAGGGATCAACGGGCAGGCGGCCTGGCGATGGGTTCGCGATAACCACGGCGTCGCTGTGGTTGACCACGCCTTCAGGATAGTACCGTACGGATACAGGTTCGACGATTGGCTTCACTTGGACCTGGACAAGGCACACAACGAGCGGGACTGGTATTCGAAGATTGCCAAAGAGCATTTCCCGATTGATCCCGCCGTTCGCAACCATCCGGCAGACAACCCGACGTTTTACCTACCATATAATCTCCAGTTAGTCGGGGCAGTTTTTGTAGAGTCAAGACCGCCCTCACTTGAGAAGGCCGTGGTAGATCTCATTCCTTCAATGGATCGCGAGGGCTTTCTCGACAACCCAGCTTTCCACGAGCTGGTCGAGTTTGTGCGAGCTGGCATTGAGTTTCTGGCTTTCGAGGACAAACGCGAGCTTGAGAGGATCCACACCAGAGAGGCGCGACAAGCTACCCAGGAGGCCAGAGAAGATGTCCGCAAAGCAATCGCGCACATCCAGCAGAGTCCGACTCTGACTGCAGCGGACAAGGCGAGTCTCACGACGGTTTACCTTCGGCTTGCCGACCGGTTAGAGAAGGTCGAAGAATACAACACACAGGCACGACGAAGCCTGATGCGCATGAGCCTGCTCGGGGTAGTCGCTGGTTTTATGACCCACGAAACCAAGAGCGTGGTATTCGAAATGGAAAAAGCGGCGCAGATAGTTGGGTCTCTGGCGAAGAAGCATCCCAACCTTAGGGATGCCGCCGCCGAACTCAATAGGCGGTTGCTCACGTTCAAGGGCGAACTGCAGTATGCGCAGATGTTCCTCGAAGGCGTGCGGAGAGACCAGGCCGTGCCCATGTCGGCCGCCGGGCAGATCAGGCACGTGTTAAAGCGTTTTCGGAGTTTCGCGACTGATTATGGCGTTAATGTCACGTGGGACGCTCCTTCCGAGGTGATGACTCCCGCCCTGCCGCCAGCGGTCTATAGTGGTATACTTCTCAATTTGTACACGAACGCTCTCAAAGCCGTTCTTGCGGCAACGTCGAGCATCCGCGATCCTGTGGTTGCCATCCGGGCCTGGAATGAGCGTGGCGCGCATTATCTGGAGGTCTCAGACAACGGGGTTGGGATTCCCCCTGATCTACGTAAGCGGATCTGGGATCCGCTCTACACCACGACGTCAGACACTGGCAACCCGCTTGGCTCCGGGATGGGACTTGGTCTGACGTTGGTCAAGGAGGTTGTTGAAGATACTGGTGGCAACATCGTACTCTTTGATGACCCCCCGCCGGGATTCAATACCTGCTTCCGTGTTGTTTTTCCCTTGGAGTAGAACATGGCAACTAAGATCAAGGTCGTGCTATTCGAAGATACGGTTGAGACGCAAGCGAAGGTTCTAAAAGCTCTGACGAAACACCTGAAACCACATGGGTTGGTCATCCCATTCCAGGCCCGTCGGCTCACTGAGACGCCTAGCGACAGAGAACGGACGTATGAAGCGCGGCTGACAGACATCCTCACGAGGCCACCGTATCATGGGGCGACTCTGATTGTCGCCGATCAGAACCTCGCCAAGAGCCCGACCTTCCTGGGACTATCTGTCGGCGCAGTCGCGGCCGTGTCAAAGACACTAGCCATACCGCTATGCGAATACGCGTGCCTGCCAGTAGCAGAGGACTACGAATGGCGTCGACAGTGGGAGAAAGGACGCATCGCGCTACGCTTCAGGGGCGAGGACGACATTGGCCGTCGGGCAGCGCTCGCCGCACGGGGCTTTGCGAAGATCGCCGCACAACTGCCGAGGTTCATGCCAGACAGCGCCGACGTTTCGCCTGGCATGGTACTGGCGGCGCTACTTGGTAAACCGGAGTATTCGGGAAAGATCACCCTCTACGGTGTGGGGGAGGAACGACTGTCCGAGGTCCCAGCCAAGGCCCGACAAGCTGCGCAGCAAGTACGAAGGATGACACATTTTCTCGGTTACTGGCTTTGGGATTCGTTGCTGCGGTATCCAGGCCTGTTGGTCAATCAAGTCGCGGCGGCCAGTTATCTCAATATCGAAACCGCTGGCTTTGGCAAGCCCACAGTCCAGGAGGTTTTCAAGAAGGCTCTTTACCGCGGGCCGTTTGCGGATACCGAGAGGCCTCAGTGGTGGCGAGGCATGCTTGACGACATCGTCTCAGGCGAGGACTGCGCCGATGGTCTGGAATTGGTTCGGAAGAAAGTACGGTCGAGGATCGAGCGGAGCAGATGTTGTGTCGACCCATCCAAGCGTGCTGGCTACTACTGCATTATTTCGCGCCAACCCGTGAGCCTAGAGAATTCCAAGGGGGGCCTGAGTTGGTTTCCTCGTGGTGCAGACCTCACGAGAATCAGCAATCCGATGCTTGAGGAGTACGTGCCGTGGCTCGGTGCTTGAGGTTCGCATGAGCACCAAAGGTGTCCGAAAAGCATCCGAAATCAGGAGCGCTTACGAGCAACTCATCCAACAGTTTAGGATAGTGGGTGAAAGTGTGAACTGCGAGGTGGTCCTTCCGTCTCGTCCCGTGCAGGCCAGCTTCACAGAATCCCGAAGCGACGCGTCTGTAGCGTTCAAAACGCTTCTGTATTTGAGGGGCTGGCGCTGCAGACACCTGGCTTCAGGCAAACGGCTGGATATCGTTATCAAGGTGGAGGAGGCGTTCCTGAAACCCTCGTGGTGCCTCACGAAGTCCAGGGTCGTTTTGAATTACATCATTGTGTCGAACTCTTCGGCGAAGCTGGCCCAGTCATTGCGCTACGATTTCGTTGACAACGGACAGCCAGACCACCCATTTTTTCATGTTCATTTGAGCGACGAAATCATTCAGGACGACGAACTTCCCAGTATGGGTTTCAGATTGGGCTTAGCGGTGCAACCAAACGAGTGCCGGGTAACAACCAGAATACCGACGCCCGATATGACGCTTGCGTCGGTGCTGTACTGCGTGGTAGCGGACCACGTAGGTGCCGGTCAGTTCAGGGAGTTCGCAGAGAAAGTTCATTCCATACAAGACCGGCTGTCTCATCCTGGTTTCGAGGCGCTTAAGCAAAGTCTCAAGATTCCGTTGAAACACTTCAAGAGCTCCCATTGGTTTGCCCACATGCGCTAGCCAAGGTAGCGGAACAGCCAGTTGCAGCGTTGATCCTCGCTGGTCGGCTTGTGTTCTCCGGTCACTTGGCCGTATGAGGCCCATCCCGGACTTGTCGTTTCCTGATCGTCGGCAAGTCGTTGGCCCTGGGCATCATCGGTTCCGGACACACGATAGGGACCGCGAAACGCGCTTGCGGCCGCGCATCGAGTACCACATGGACCTTACGTCGGCGTCTTGGAAACTGACCCGCTACCCTCGATCCGCCCCCCGACGCTCGCGGTTCGGTCAGAGGGCGCATCCCGTAACTGAGCCGCGCGCGTCAGCAAGCGGAGGGGTTTGCATCGCGGGGTGAAAAGGCTCCGCTCCCTGACGGTCGCGGCTCGGCTCGTGGGTGTGCACCGCTGACCGTGCCGCGCGTTCGGTAAGCGGTCGCATCCCGTAACTGAGCCGCGCGCGTCAGCAAGCGGAGGGGTCTAGCGCGCGGAGCGTCAGACCCGGCCCTTACTTCTGCAACAGGAAGTTCCCGACGAACATGGCGTCGATGCCGGAGGAGTAGAAGCTCCGCACCGCGTCCCGCGGCGTGCACACCAGCGGGTCGCCGAAGAGGTTGAAGGAAGTGTTGTAGAGCACCGGCAGCCCGGTGGCCTTGCCGGCGGCGTGGAGCAGGCGCCAGTAGAGCGGATTGTCGTCCTCGCGCACGGTGTGCACCCGCACCAGGTCGCCCGAGAGAATCGCGCTCTCGAACGTCTTCCGGTGCTCCGACCGCACCCGGCCTACGCTCGCCAGAAACCGCGCGTTTGGCCCCGCCTCGAAGTAGTTCGAGCACAACTCGGCGGGCACCGAGGCGGCGAACTTGCGGAACGGCTCGCGGTGCTTGATGTAGGTGTTCAAATTCTCGCTCGAGTAGGGGTTGAGCGGCGAGGCCAGAATCGAGCGGTTCCCCAGCGCGCGCGGGCCAAACTCCATCCGCCCCTGCATCCAGGCCACAATCTTGTGATCGTTGAGCTCCCCGACGGCCGTGTCCATCAGTTCGCCCGAAGTCAGCAGGTAGCGGAACCGCAGCTTGCAGTTCTCCAGCACCTGCTTGATCTCTTCGGGCCCGTACTCCGGGCCCAGGCAGAGGTTGCCCATGCCCGCGCGCTCGCTGCGCTGGTAGACGGTGTGCCAGGCGTAGAACACCGCACCGAGCGCCGTGCCCGCGTTGCCCGCCGCGGGCTGGACGAACACGTTGCGCCAGCCGGGCGCGCGTTCCAGGCGCGAGACCAGCAGCGCGTTCAGCATCAGCCCGCCCGCCAGGCAGAGGTTGTCGCCCGAGCCGGCCATCGCCACCACGGCCTGCTCGATGGCGCGCTGCACGCCTGCGGCCAGCGTGGCGCGCAGGGACGCGGGCACCGGCGCGCCGTCCTCCAGTCCCAGCCGCTCGTAGAACTTCGCGCTGAAGCCGCCGTGGCTCGGCCGGTCGGCGTCGAAGAAGCTGCGGTCGATGCGCGGCCAGCCCGCTGGGGAGATCCGGAGGACCTCGCAGAAAAGAGCCGCCAGCTCCTCGCCGCCGGCGGCCGAAAGCCACTGCAACTTGTGCGGGTCGGCGCCCGGATCGAAACCGGCCAGCTCGGTGACGCGGCGATAGAGGTCGCCCAGCGAATCCGGGTAGTACTGTTCCTCTTCGAGCGTGAGCTGGTTGGCTCGGGCGCGCCAGCGGGCGCCGCAGCGGAAATCGCCGGCGCGGTCCAGCGTCAGAACCGTCGCTTCCTGGAAGGGCGAGGGATAGAATGCGGAGGCCGCGTGCGCCGTGTGGTGGTCCACTAGCACCACGCGGCTGTTCGGAAACCGCGCGCGCAGCGCCAGGTGCTGCGCCGCTTCCGGACCGACCGCCAGCGGACGGACGATCGCCACGCAATCCACTTCCTCAGCCCTGGCGCCGGCCAGCCCCAGGCACATCGCAACCGCTTCCTCGGGCAGCTCGCCCGGGCGCAGGCTCCGCGCCAGCTTGCGCTGCTCCACCGCCCCCACCAGCGCGCCATCTTTCAGTACCGCAGCCGCGGCGTCGCTCAAGATTCCGCCAATTCCTAGAATCAGCATTAAGACTCCAGTGAACAGCTACCAGCTTCCAGCTACCAGCTACCAGCTAACAGCTACCAGCTACCAGCTAACAGCTACCAGCTACCAGATGCAGTCCGCGGTGGCGGCGGACTGGGTCACTTCTCAGCGCCCTTCGACTGCAAAGACTTCTCGATCTTGGCCCAGGTGTCGCGCAGCGCCACCGTCCGGTTGAACATCAGCTTCCCCGGCGCCGAGTCCGGGTCGGCGCAAAAATAGCCCAGCCGCTCGAACTGACAGCGGCTGCCAGCCGTTGCCGCGGCCAATCCGGGCTCGAGCTTACAGCCCGAGAGCGCCTCGAGCGAGTTCGGGTTCAAGTCCTCGGCGAAGTCGCGTCCCTCCTCTTCTCCCGGGTTCTCCCGAGTGAAGAGGGTATCGTACAACCGCACCTCTGCGTCGATCGCATGAGCGGCCGAGACCCAGTGGATGGTGGACTTCACTCTCCGCCCATCCGGCGCATTACCGCCCCGCGTGGCCGGATCGTAAGTGCAGTGGAGCTCGACAATCTCACCGGTCTTCTCATCCTTGACCACGCCGGTGCAAGTAATGAAGTAGGCATAGCGCAGCCGGACTTCGCGGCCGGGGGCCAGCCGGAAATATTGCTTCGGCGGGTCCTCGCGAAAATCATCCCGCTCAATGTAGAGCACCCGGGAGAAAGGCACTCGGCGCGTGCCCATGCTGGCGTCCTCGGGGTTGTTGATTGCCTCCACCTCTTCTACCAGGTCCTCCGGGTAGTTATCGATCACCACCCGGAGCGGCCGCAGCACGGCCATTACCCGCGGCGCGCGTTTGTTCAAATCCTCCCGTACGAAATGCTCGAGCAGCGACAGCTCGTTGGTGCTGTTCGCCTTCGCCACGCCGATCCGGTCGCAGAAACTGCGGATCGCCTCCGGGGTGTAGCCGCGCCGCCGCATCCCGCAGATGGTCGGCATGCGGGGATCGTCCCAGCCACTGACCTGCCCCTTCTGCACCAGCATGAGCAGCTTTCGCTTGCTCATGACGGTGTACGTCAGGTTGAGCCGGGCGAACTCGATCTGCTGGGGATGATAAATGCCCAACTGCTCGATGAACCAGTCGTACAGCGGCCGGTGATCCTCGAATTCCAGCGTGCAGATGGAGTGCGTGACCCGCTCGATGGAATCGGACTGGCCGTGCGTATAGTCGTACATCGGGTAGATGCACCACTTGTCGCCGGTGCGATGGTGCTCGGCGTGGAGAATCCGGTACAGCACCGGGTCCCGCATGTTCAGGTTAGGCGAGGCCATGTCGATCTTGGCACGGAGGGTTCGGGCGCCATCCGGGAACTCGCCCGCCCGCATCCGCTCGAGCAGCTCCAGGTTCTCTTCCACCGGCCGGTTGCGATACGGGCTCTCCTTACCCGGTTCGGTCAAGGTCCCCCGGTACTCCCGGACTTGGTCCGCGGTCAAATCGCAGACGTAGGCCTTGCCGGACTTGGTCAATTGAACGGCCCACTCGTATAACTGGTCAAAGTAATCCGAGGCGTAGAAGAGCCGGTCCTCCCAATCGAAACCGAGCCAGTGAACATCTTCCATGATCGATTCGACGTACTCGGT
>JBEKLW010000139.1:0-6554 GCA_050008815.1 Bryobacteraceae bacterium | reverse complement strand
GCTCGGGGTGAGTCCTCGACGTACTGTTCAAGTACGCCTGCGGGCTCACCCCGTCGCGCGCCTTGAATCTGCCGGCCTCGCGGGGCGCCTCGCTTCGAACGGTGTGAGAAGATCGGGCTAGGAGGCGCCGCATGGCAACGCTGTGGTTCTGTATGGTAGCGATGATGATCGCCGGCTACGTCGTCCTGGACGGATTCGACATCGGCGCCGGCATCGTCCATTTCTGCGTGGGGCGCACGGAGGCGGAGCGGCGGGTGGTGCTGAAGTCCATCGGCCCCCTCTGGGACGGCAACGAGGTCTGGCTGCTGGCCGGCGGCGGCACGCTCTACTTCGCTTTCCCGGCGCTTTACGCCTCCAGCTTCAGCGGGTTCTACCTGCCGCTGATGATCGTGCTGTGGCTGCTGATCCTGCGCGGCGTCGCGATCGAGTTCCGCAATCATTTGGAGAACCCCGTCTGGCGGCCGTTCTTCGACGGGGTCTTCACCCTGGCGAGCGCCCTGCTGGCGATCTTCCTGGGGGCGGCCCTTGGCAACGTCGTCCGCGGCGTGCCGCTGGATGCGAGCGGCTACTTCTTCCTGCCGCTGTGGACGGACTTCCAGCCGGGCAGCGACGCCGGCATTCTGGACTGGTACACCATCCTGACCGGGCTGCTGGCCTTCTTCACGCTGACCCAACACGGGGCGCTGTGGGTGGCTCACAAGACCGAGGACGTCCTGCAAGAGCGCGCGCGGCGCGTGGCCGGGGCGGCCTGGTACGCCGTGGTGGTGCTGACAGCGCTGGTGACCCTGGCGACGTTCCGCATCCAGCCCCAGGTCTCCGACAATCTGAGCACGTACCCGTGGGGCTACGTCTTTCCGGCCCTGGCCGTTGCCGGCCTGATCGGCGCGCCCCTGGCCCGCGCCCGCTTCGACGACGGGAAGGCATTCTTTGCCTCCTGCACTTACATCGCCGGGATGCTTGCCAGCGCGGCCTTCGGCCTCTACCCGTCGGTGCTGCCGTCGAACACCAACCCGGCGCTCGCTTTGACGATCGAGAGCACCGCGGCAGCCCCCCACGGCCTGCGCATCGGCCTGGCCTGGTGGATCCCCGGCATGCTCCTGGTGCTGGGCTACTCGATCTTCATCTACCGCCACTTTGCGGGGAAGGTGCGGCTGGAGGAAGATTCTTATTGAGTGCAGTGGCCCGCCGCCGCGCCCGTTTCGTCTACGGGCGGGACTGGCGCACCACGCACCGCGGAGGACGAGGCCAGCATGAACATCGGTGTGCTGCGGGAAAAGGACCCGCTCGACCGCAGGGTGGCACTGACGCCGCCGGTGGTCCGGCAGCTGACCGAGCATGGGAACCATGTCTGGGTCGAGAGCAAGGCCGGCGATGGCGCCAAGTACCGCGATGACGAGTTCATCCGCGCCGGAGCCAGCATCGGCTACAGCAAGGCCGACGTGATCGGCCGCTCGGAGCTGATGGTGATGATCTCCACGCCGACCACCGAGGAGCTCGACCTGTGCCGCGCCGGCATGGCGTTCATGGCCTTCTACCACATGGCGGTGGCGGGCCAGGGGGTCTTCCAGCGCCTGCTGGAGCGCCAGATCACCGCCATCGGCTGCGAGATCATCGAGACGCCGGACGGGCGCCACCCGGTGCTGGCGGCGGCCAGCGAGCTTTGCGGCCGGATGGCGGTCCCGCTGGCGGCGCACCTGCTGCGTTCCAGCTCTGGCGGCCGGGGGATTCTGCTCGGGGGCACGCCGGGCGTCCCGCCGGCGGACGTCGTGGTGCTCGGGGCGGGCGTCGTGGGCGCGCGCGCCGCCCGGGCCGCCGCGGCCGCCGGCGCCCACGTCACGGTGCTTGACGTCGACAGCGAGAAGCTGCGCGACCTGGTGGACCACGTCTCCAACGTCTCCACCGCGCTGGCCGACCCCGAGGCGGTGGCAGCGGCGGTGGCATCGGCCGACGTGCTCATCGGCGCGGTGCTGGTGGCCGGTGCACGGACCCCCCATGTCGTCAGCAAGACGATGGTCGAAGCCATGCGCCCCGGCTCGGTCATCATCGACATCGCCATCGACCAGGGCGGCTGCATCGAGACCAGCCGCCCCACCACCATCGCCGAGCCGACCTTCATCCATCACGGCGTGGTCCATTACTGCGTCCCCAACCTCACCGGCGACATCGGGCGCAGCGCCAGCGTCGCGCTGGCGCAGGCCCTGCTGCCATATCTGGTGCGGCTCGGGGAGCTGGGAGTCGAGGGCGCCTTGCTGAAATGCCCGCAGCTAGCCCGGGGCGTTTACACGCACCGCGGCGAGTGCGTCCACCGCCGGCTCGCCTCCGCCTGGAAGGCGCCCTACCGGCCCATCGCGGAACTGCTGACCGAGCCTCCCGCGAAGTCCGCTGCCGTGGAAAGCTGAGGCCGCCATGCAGCACTGGGTCGAGAGTTACCGCTCCAAGATCAAGACCGCCGACGAGGCGCTCAAAGTTCTCAAGTCCGGCGACCGCGTGCTGCTCCATCAGGGCTGCTCCGAGCCGGAGGACCTGGTGGCCGCGATGCTGCGGCGCGCGCCCGAGCTGCGCGACGTCGAGGTCTTCCACATGGCCACCATGGGCAGCGCCGATTACGCGCTGCCGCAATACCAGGGCGTCTTCCGCCACGCCGCCGCCTTCATCGGGGCCAACGTGCGCCAGGCCGTCCAGGCCGGCCGGGCCGACTACATCCCGATCTTCCTGCACGAGATCGAGGGCCTGTTCCGCAGCGGGGCGGTGCCCATCGACGTGGCGCTGCTCCAGTGCACGCCCCCGGACGACTACGGCTACATGAGCCTGGGCACCGGCATCGACGTGACTCTCACCGGCGCCAACTGCGCCCGTCACGTCATCGTCGAGGTGAACGAGCAGGTGCCGCGCACGCTGGGCGACTCCTTCCTGCACGTGAGCAAGGCGCACGCCATCGTCGAAGCGTCGCATCCGCTCGCGGAATACAAGAAGTGCGTGGTCACGGACGTTCACCACGCCATTGCCCGCCACGTGGCGGGCCTGATCCCGGACGGCGCCACCCTCCAGACCGGCATCGGCGGCATTCCGGAGGCGGTGCTGCTGGCGCTGCGCAACCACAAGGACCTGGGCATCCACAGCGAGATGTTCTCCGACGAGATCATCGACCTGATCGAGCAGGGCGTGGTGAATAACGAGCGCAAGACCATCCACCCGCACAAGGTGATCGCGGGCTTCGTTCTCGGCACCAGGCGCCTGTTCGATTTCATCCACAACAACCCCATCTTCGAGTTCCATCCCACCAGCTACGTCAACGACCCGTTCGTCATCGCGCAGAACGAACGGATGGTCGCCATCAACTCGGCCATCGAGGTGGATCTGACCGGGCAGGTCTGCGCCGATTCGATCGGCCACCTGCCCTACAGCGGCATCGGGGGGCAGGTGGACTTCATCCGCGGCGCGGCGCGCTCCCAGGGCGGCGTGCCGATCATCGCGCTGTCATCGACGGCCCGGGACGGCACGCTCTCGCGCATCGTGCCGGCGCTCAAGCCGGGCGCGGGCGTGGTGACCTCGCGCGGCGACGTGCATTACGTGGTGACCGAGTTCGGCGTCGCCAATCTGCACGGCCGGAACCTGCGCCAGCGCGCCGAAGCGCTCATCGGGATCGCGCACCCGGCCTTCCGCGACGAGCTTCTGAGCGCGGCCCGGGACGTCGGATACCTCCACCGGCCCACGGCGGAGGTCCGTTCCCCTTAGCCCGGATGTCTCACCAGCACTGCAGTAGGAGGGCGGGCGGCCTCAAGCCAAGGGTGGCTCTTCGTACTTCTCGAATTCGAGCTGGTCGCCCGCGGTGGTGCCAGTCTCCGCCGCCGTTCCCGCGGGCAATTCGAGCACGGAGTGCGCGCGCAGGCATAGCGAGATGCGCCCGGGAACCATCGCACCGCGAACCTTGAGCACGCGGCGGTCGCGGCTGAGGAACAGCACGTCGAAGGTGAACTTCATGCCGATGCTGTGGATGGCTTCGCAGGGCGTGATGAAAAGCCCCTCGCCGCGGGGCAGCGACTTGTGCTTGAGCAGCCCGGCAGTGCGCTTCCTGCTCGTATCGGCGACATCGGCGGCAGTGGCGAGGACCGTCTTGCGAGTGGCATTGCGGATGCGCAGTTTCACTTCCGAGCGTTATAGCACAGTCGGCGGCTTGATATACTGCGCGCATGGCGAAACGCGAGGCCGCCTAGCCGACATGCGCCGCGAACCGGACTTCTTCGGCGACCGGGAGCTGATCCTCATTCACATTGCCAAGCGTTTACGGGAGGCCCTCAAGATCGAGAAGCTCTTGACGGAGGGCGGCGTGGATTACCTGGTCGAGCCCGACCGGTACGCCGGCGGCATCATCTTCCGCACCGAGCGCGTCGGCGCGTTCTTTTACGTGGCGGAGGAAGCCGAGCAGGCCGCGCGCGGCCTCCTGAGCGCGCACGGCTACCGGCCGCACCAGCCGTTGGCCGGCTCGCGCTGAGGAGCGCGCCGAGTCACGAGTTCTCTGCCTTGGTGTCGCAGCGCCCTACCAATTCCATGGGGAGCGGCCAACTGTGCCCTTGATGAGCGAGCAGGCCTTGGGTGGCGTCCGGCCCCCAAGTGCCGCCGGCGTAGTTGGGGAAATCGCTGGGGGGACTCACCTTCCACGCCTCGATCACCGGCATTAACAGCCGCCACGCCGCCTCGACCTGGTCGGCGCGCATGAATAACGTGGCATCGTTGTGCATCACGTCCCAGAGCAGCGTCTCGTAGGCGTCCGGCAACGGTCCGGCGAACGCTTCCCGATAATTGAAGCGCATGTCCACCGACCGCAACTGCATCTTCGTCCCCGGGTGTTTTGCCTGAAAGCGCAGCACTATGCCTTCGTCGGGGTGGATCGACATGACGATCCGGGAAGGCTGCCAGTCGAGGGTCGCCTCGGGTGGAAACGACTGGTGCGGCACCGCGCGGAACTGGATGGCGACTTCCGAGACCTGCCGGCCGAGGCGTTTGCCGGTGCGAAGATAGAATGGCACGTCCTGCCAGCGCCAGTTATCCACGAACAACCTCAACGCCGCAAAGGTCTCCGTTTCAGAATCGGGCGGCACGCCGTCTTCTTCGCGATAACCGCGCACTTCGTTGCCGCCGATCCAGCCCTTGCCGTACTGCCCGCGCACCGCGTACTGATGGACGGCGTGATGCGGAATACGCCGAACCGCGTGGAGAACATCCACTTTCTTGTTACGAATCTCGTCGGCCTCGAAGGAGACCATCGGTTCCATGGCCACCAGACAGAGCAGTTGCATCAGGTGATTCTGCACCATGTCGCGCAGCGCGCCCGCCCCATCGTAATAGCCGCCGCGATGTTCGACGCCCACCTCTTCGGCGACGGTGATGGTCACGTAGTCCACATAACGCCGGTTCCAGATCGGCTCGAACAGCGGATTGGCAAAGCGAAACGCCAGGATGTTCTGCACGGTCTCCTTGCCCAGGTAGTGGTCGATGCGGAAGATTTGACATTCTTGAAAGCCGCTGGCGAGCGTGCGGTTCAGCGCCAGTGCCGACTGCAAATCATACCCGACAGGTTTCTCGATGACGATTCGCGCCCTTTCCCGGTCGGCCGCCAAACCGGCATGGTCGAGCAGGCAAGGGATGTCGCCAAACAGAGAGGGCGGCGTGGCCATATAGAAAATGCGCTGGGCCTTGGAGCCCCACTCCTTATCCAGGCTTGCGCACTGGCCGCTTAGTTCCGTATAGGTCGCGTTGGCCTTGAAATCGCCCTGCAAGTAGCAGATATGCCGGGAGAACTCGTTCCACTCCTTAACCGCGGCTTTCCCGCCGCGGGCGAACTCCTTGACTCCCTCATGCAGATGCTTGCGCAGCGCGTCGTCGCTGAGCTCGGCGCGTCCTACCGCGATAATCGAGAAATTGACCGGAAGACTGTGGCTCTGAAAAAGGTCAAACAGGGCCGGCGTCAACTTCCGCCAGGTCAGGTCGCTCCCTGCGCCGAAGATGACAAAGACAGTCGGTTCGAGTTGATCGTTCGTTTTCATCGCTCCCAACCTTTCGTCCATTCCGTCATCGCCAGCAGGCCCTTGTCGCCGGCGGCCAGCGTCCTCGCGGTGTCTATAAGCTCCGGCGCATTCATTCGGGGTTGCCCCACTTCCAGTTCCGGATCTCCGGCAGGTCCTCGCCGTATTTGTCGATGTACTGCTTGTGCTCGATGAGCTTGTCCTTGAGCTGCTGCTTCAGGTAGATGCCCTTGTCGCCGGTCTGCGGCAGGCGGTCGATGGTGTCCATCACGAGGTGGAAGCGGTCCAGATCGTTCAGCACGGTCATGTCGAAGGGCGTGGTGATGGTGCCCTCTTCCTTGTAGCCGCGGACGTGGATGTTGTCGTGGTTGGTGCGGCGGTAGGTTAGCCGGTGGATCAACCACGGATAGGCATGAAAGGCGAAGATAACCGGCTTGTCCCTGGTGAAGAGCTCGTCGAAATCCAGGTCGCTCAGCCCATGCGGGTGCTCGGTTTGCGGTTGCAGCCTCATCAAGTCCACGACGTTGACCA
>JBEKLW010000138.1:0-6571 GCA_050008815.1 Bryobacteraceae bacterium | reverse complement strand
AGCTTGTCGACCGGCTGGCCGAGGAAGTGGTATTCCCCCGTCCAGGCGCCGTCCAGCATGCCGAGGATGTTAAGCAGCGTCGATTTCCCCGCCCCGGATGGCCCCATGATGGTGAGGAACTCTCCCTCCCGGATCTCCAGGTTGATCCGGCGCAGCACAAACGTGCGCATGTTGCCGGCCTGATACCACTTCTCTACGTTGGCAAGCTTGATCATGGGTCCGCCTTGTAGGAACGAAGCGTCATTCCAGGCCCGTCGCGGGGTAGGGGTCGATCATGGTCGATCCCTAGCTGATTCCGCAAGCCGAGGGCCAGCCGTCAAAGGCTCACAGTAGCGCAGTTGGCGACCCCCTGCCAACCGAAGGTGTCCGTTTTTGGGAAAACCCTTGCCGGAAGCGGACATAGGGGAGCCGGATGGGGCTCTCAGGCCGGATGTTTCACCACGATCGTAGCGAGGCGCGAAGAGAGGGCTCGACATACAAGGCGCTCGCCGGCCGGCCCGGGCCCTTTCCGTGTCACATCCCCGGGCGGATGCGGATCGCCTGGCCGCCGCCTGGGACCAGCTTGGCCTTGAGGCGCGTCGAACTGGTGACCTTGATCCGCTCGATGCTGGTGTGAGTCGGGTTTTCGCCCGCATCGGCCGCGTCCGAGTAGATCTCGGCGACGTACTCGCCCGGGCCGAGGAAGCTGAGCGAGATTTCCAGGTCGGCCCCGTGCCAGCCCGCGATGCTGCCCACGTACCACTCCTGGCCGCGGCGGCGGGCAATGGTGACGTAATCGCCCACCCTGGCGTTCAGCACTCGGGTCTCATCCCAGGTGGTTGGCACGGCGCGGATAAAGTCCATCTCCGGCTGGCCTTCGTAAGCGCCGGGGTGATCCGCCACCATCTGGAAGGGGCTTTCGAAAACCACGTACAGCGCCACCTGGTGCGCCCGCGTCCCCATGACCAGCGGCTGTACGAATCGCGGCTCGAAGGCTTCCCGCGTGACGTTGCGGAAGCCGCCGGGAGTGTAGTCCATCGGGCCGGCCAGCATGCGCGTGAACGCGAGCATGACGTTGTGGTCGGGGTGAACCCGCGCGCTCCACTTCGTGTATTCGAGCCCCAGAACGCCCTCGCGGGTCAGCACGTTCGGATACGTACGGCGCAATCCATCGGGCTTGAAAGCTCCATGGAAGTCGATCATGAGGTGGTGCTCGGCGGCTTTCTTCGCCACACGCCGGTAGAAGTTCACCATCCACTGATCATCGCGGTCCATGAAGTCGATCTTCACCCCGGCCAGGCCCCACTGCTGGTACAGCGGGAAGGCGACGTCCATCTGCCGATCGACGTCGGTCCAGTGCGCCCATACCCAGACCCCGACGTTCTTCGACCTCGCGAAATCGAGGATTTCGGGCATATTGATGTTCGGCTGCGCCTGGGTGATGTCGGCGGCGGACCAGTTCGGCCCGGTCGTGTGGGCCGCCCAGCCCGCGTCGATCAGCATGTACTGGATGCCGTTGCGCGACGCAAAGTCGATGTAGTGCTTCATCGTAGCGGTGTTCATTCCCGGCTGGAAGCTGACGCCCTCCGCATACGTGCCCGACCACCAATCCCACGCCGTCTTGCCCGGCTTGATCCAGGATGTGTCGGGAATCGCGCAGGGCGGATTCAGATTGATCACGAGGTTCGATTCGATGAGCCGGCCCGGCTCCGCCGCAATCATCACCACGCGCCACGGGGACATCACGGGCGTCTGGCCCGTCACCGCTATGCCCGGTTCGTCGATGCGCGGCGCCAGGCGGGCCTCCAGCACGCGCGCATTCCGGGCGTTGTGCGCGAGATACAGGCCGGCGTAATTGTCGATGTCCGCTTCGGTGATGGCGATCCAGGCTACGCCTGGCAGCTCGGCGAGCAGTGGCAGGGCGACCAGCGACTCCGGATGGATGCCGCTCAAGGCGACCGTTCGGTAATTGTCCTCGTAAGGGGTGCGCGAGTTCCTGAGGATCAGAGGGTACGTGGTTGCGTCCCGGCTCAACTGGAACTGGGTCTTCTCGTCCACCAGCCGGAAGGCTTTGACCGCCGTCTGGTCCGGCACGAGGTAGCGGAACGCCACGCCGTCGTCGTAAGCGCGCACTTCGAGCGTGAAGCGGCGGTTCGGCGGGTTGGATTCCTCCAGTTCAACCGCGACGACATTGCACACGTTCCGCACGGGATTTGATTTCCCGGCGGGGACCGTGTAGGCCTCGTCAATCCGGGACGGCTTCGACCCGGCGATTCGCACCGCGGTCCCCAGCACCGGCTGGTCTTGAATGTCGAGACCGAGGACGGATCGCTCGATGACCGGTTTGCCGCGATAGGTCACGCTGTAGACCAACTGGCCCGCGCTGGCCCGAGCGCCATCGGCTGCCACCGTCGCAACAGTCAACTGAATGAGGCCATCCGGTGACGTGGCCGTGGCCGGGGGCGCTTGAGCGGAGGCCAGGCTCGCCGCGCAGAAGAGGCCGGTCGCCGCAAAGAGAACAAACCTGCGTCGCTGGGGATGCATACAAGCTCCTGGATGCGTGTCGAAAGAGTTGTACCACAAAAGGGCGCCGTGCGTGCCGCGGGCCGGGGCGAGATGGCAGCCGCCGCGAAACGGCGGTGCGCTGGGATGCGGGATCTGCCCCTCGGGTGCAGCCGGCGCTCGCCGTAGCGCGGGCACTCCTGCCTGCCGCGTCGCCACTCCTGGCGACGCAGGGCGAGTGCGGACACCTGCCCGGGAAGCGTTGCGGCAGACGTCGGCTGAAGCCGACGCTGCAAGCTGAAGCTCGCGCCACAAAGTGCAGGCCGCGCCGGCTTACGAACGGATCACGGGCAAGCGCCGCTGGGGACATGTCCGTCCCCCCGGTCCGCATTGGCCGGGGGCTAGCCCGCTCTTCTCACACCGTTCGAAGCGAGGCGCCGCGCGAGGCCGGTAGATTCAAGGCGCGCGAAGGGGTGAGCCCGCAGGTCCGTTACGGATCGAGGACTCACCCCGAGCGCAACTTGAGAAGATGCCGGCCTCCCGCAAGCCGCAGCCGAAGGCGTGTGAGAAGATCGGGCTAGGATAGAGGCAGTGCTCGATCGCATCCGCGCCACCATCGTCCGATACGGGATGTTCACGCCCGGCCAGAGGGTCGGTGTGGCCGTGTCGGGCGGCGCCGATTCGGTCTGCCTGCTGGACGTTCTGCGAGAGCTGGCGCCGGAATGGGCGCTTCGGCTCAGCGTGCTGCACGTCAATCACCGGCTCAGGGGCGAGGCGTCCCGTGCCGATGAGGAATTCGTGCGGAAACTCGCCCAGAGCTACGGCCTGGAGTTCCGGTTGCGCTCGCTCGACGTGGGCCAGCTCGCCGGCGAGACCGCCGATAACCTGGAGCAGGCGGCCCGCCGGGTACGCGGCGAGTTCTTCCTCGAGTTCATCCGCCAGGGTGCGCTGGACCGCATCGCGCTGGGGCACACCCGCTCGGACCAGGCCGAGACGGTTTTGTTCCGTTTCCTCCGCGGCGCCGGGACGGCCGGGCTGGCCGGCATCCGGCCCGTGACGGCGGAAGGCTTCATGCGCCCGCTGCTCGAAGTGGATCGGCAGGACGTACTCGAGTATCTGAAAGAGCGGGGCTTGCCGTGGCGCGAGGACGCGACCAACGCCGACCCCGCCTTTGCCCGCAACCGCATCCGTCACGACCTGCTGCCTGCCCTCAGCCGCGACTGGAACCCGGACCTGCCCCATGTGCTGGCCGGGATGGCGCGGATCGCCCTGGATGAAGAGGCCTACTGGGCCGCCGAGGTCGGGCGTTTGACGAGCGGGCACTTCCTCCACCGCCCCCCGGCCCTGCTGTTCCGCGCCGACTGGCTCGGCTCGCTCCACCCGGCGGCGGCGCGCCGGGTGATCCGCCGCGCCATCGAGGAGACCAAGGGCGACCTGCGGCGAATCGACCTGCGCCACGTCGAGCAGGTCCTGGAGCTTTCCGCACTGGTGGAGGGCAGCCGGCGCATCCGGATTCCCGGCCTGGAGGTCTTTCGGTCCTTCGACTGGGTGCGGCTGGTCCCCGCGGGCGCGGACCGCACCGCCAGCCATGACTACGAGTTGCCGGCGCCGGTTCCAGGTGAAATCCCGCTGCCGGACGGTACCACCGTACTGTCTTTGCGAGTCCTGGAGCCGGAAACAGTACCGCTTCCCGCGCGAGATTCCGCCGCGAGCCGCTATAATGTAAGTGACGGAGACGACTTGGACTGGGGACGGATCTCCGGTCCATTGTGCGTGCGGAACTGGAGGCCGGGTGATCGGTATTGGCCGGCCGGACATACCCGCGAAACGAAGATCAAACTGCTGTTCCAGGGTGCCCGTATCCCCTTGTGGGAGCGGCGCGGATGGCCGGTGATCACCTGTGGGGACCCGATCGTATGGGCCCGGAAGTTCGGGGTGGCAGCGGAGTATGCCGCGAGGCCGGGCTGCGGCCCGGTTCTGAGGGTAAGCACGGCGAGCGCTGGATCCGAATTGTGAAGTCGTGGTTGGAGATTCCGGCGTCTTTCTAGTAGGGCGCCCGGGCAAGCGCGCGAGCCGGAATCGGAGGGATGGCTGGCCGGCGGCAGGCGGATTGCGTGCGGGATCGGCGGCCGAGCGCGGCGCGGCGAGCCGTACCCCACCCTCGGCGGAGAGACCGTCGGTGCGGTAGGCGGGAGCGTGGGATGAACTCGAACGTAAAGACGGCAATCTTCTGGGTGGTGCTCATCATGGTCGTGGTCCTGTTCTGGACCGTGGTCCGGAGCGGGCAGCGCCACGACGACCGCCAGCTCACCTTCACGCAGTTCGTCAACGACGTCAAGGCCAACAAGGTGAAGGACGTCACCATCAGCGGCATGGAGGTGCACGGGACCTACCGTGAAGACAGCGCCCGGCTGCACACCCTGATCCCCGCCAACTACCCCGACGTCTACAAGCTGCTCCAGGACAGCGGCGTCAACATGGACATCAAGGAGACCAACTCCGGCAACTGGGTCTCGGTGCTCATCAACGCCGTTCCCTTCGTCTTGCTGCTGGGGTTCTGGATCTTCATGATGCGGCAGATGCAGAGTGGTGGGAATAAGGCGCTGAGCTTTGGGAAGAGCCGTGCCCGTCTGCACTCTTCCCAGCAGAAGAAGGTGACGTTCAAGGACGTGGCGGGCGTGGAGGAGGCCAAGGAGGAGCTCCAGGAGATCATTGAGTTCCTGCGGGAGCCGCAGAGGTTCCAGAAGCTCGGCGGCCGCATCCCCAAGGGGGTGCTGCTGATCGGGCCGCCGGGTACCGGCAAGACCCTGATGGCGCGCGCCATCGCCGGCGAGGCCAACGTGCCGTTCTTCTCGATTTCCGGCTCGGACTTCGTGGAGATGTTCGTCGGGGTGGGCGCGAGCCGCGTTCGCGACCTGTTCGAGCAGGGCAAGAAGAACGCGCCCTGCATCATCTTCATCGACGAGATCGATGCCGTAGGCCGGCACCGCGGGGCGGGCCTGGGCGGCGGGCACGACGAGCGCGAGCAGACCCTCAACCAGTTGCTGGTGGAGATGGACGGTTTCGAATCGAACGAGGGCGTGATCCTGGTGGCCGCGACGAACCGGCCGGACGTGCTCGACCCGGCCCTGCTTCGCCCGGGCCGCTTCGATCGCCGCGTGGTGGTGGCCCGTCCGGACATCAAGGGCCGGGAGGCGATCCTGCGCGTCCACACCAAGAAGGTGCCCCTGGCCGACGACGTGGAACTGATGGTTCTGGCGCGGGGCTCGCCGGGGTTCGCGGGAGCGGACCTGGCCAACCTGGTCAACGAAGCGGCGCTGATCGGCGCGCGGCAGAACCGCAAAGTTCTGTCATCTTCGGATCACTGATGAGCTGCAAAATGCCCATTTGGGGGAGGTTTTTTTTGCGTTGATGGCTAACGAGGTGCGCGATCTTGCTACGAGCGTGTATTTCACTTTGCCTGACAGCCTTTGGGCCACAAAAAAGGAATTCTTTCAATCCTTTCATTTTTTCCAGATGACTAAGGCGGCTACACAATATCGACTTTTTGATGAGGAGCTGCACTGTCGGGCTCCGTTTGTCGGAGTTTGGCAAGGCGTGGCGGAGAAGCTTCCGAAGATTCTAGACTCATATTCCCCACGGGAATCGAGCCTCGCCGACGATTTGCTGTTGAGCGTTCGACCACGGCATATGGAGAAGATTCTCCAAGGCAAAAAGCGAGTTGAACTCAGGCGGAAGTTCTCCACAAAGTGGCTCGGCCACATCGTCAACCTCTATGCTTCCGGGCCAGCTATGCAGTTGATGGGCCAAGCACGAGTCAGCCGAATTGTTGTCAAGGCGCCGGAGTTAATCTGGATGGAGTTCAAAGACGAAATCGGGTGCTCACGGGAGGACTTCGACAGGTACACTGGCTCCAGTGAGGAATTGTATGCCCTTGAACTTGATGAAGTTACACCGTTCCGGGTTCCTATTTCTCGTTCCGAGGCATCCGCGTTGTTGAGGGATCGGCTTGTCCCACCGCAGTCTTACTGCACTCTGGAAAGGAACAAACCTTGGGCGAAGGCGATTTCCGTTGCGTCTCTGTTTCAAG
>JBEKLW010000137.1:0-6579 GCA_050008815.1 Bryobacteraceae bacterium | reverse complement strand
CCTGCTGGCCCGCGATTCTCCGCGCGAGCACCCCTGGATCGGGGAGGCGGAGGCCCTTCACATCGAGCGCGGACTGCCCTCGCCCCTCCAGGACCTCCAGGCCCGCAACACCCTCCCGTGGGGAGTGATCCTCTCCAGCCGCAGCATTCTGGCGATGGCCCTGAGCTACTTCTGTTACGGCTATGTCGCCTGGATCTTCTTCACCTGGTTCTTCACCTACCTGAACCAGACCCGCGGCCTCAACCTCAAGGCCAGCGCCTTCTACTCGATGCTGCCGTTCCTGGGCATGGCCCTCTGCTCGCCGCTGGGCGGCTACCTCTCCGACCTCATCGCCCGCCGTTACGGCAAGCGCACCGGGCGCTGCGGCGTGGCGGCCTGCGGCATGGCCCTGGCCGCGGTGTTCATCGCCCTCGCCACCCAGGTCAGGGAAGCCCAGCTCGCCGCCGTCGTCCTGGCGGGCGGCGCCGGCGCGCTGTACTTATCCCAGAGCGCCTTCTGGGCCGTTACATCCGACATCGCAGGGGCCTCCTCCGGCAGCGCCTCCGGCCTCGTGAATATGGCCAACCAGACCGCCGGCGCCCTCACCGCCGTCCTCTTCCCCGTCATTCGCGACCATTTCGGCGGCAGCGTCGCTCCCTTCATGGCGGCAGCGGGTCTGTGCGCGGTCGGGGCGCTGGCCTGGGCGTTCTTGGACCCGAGCGCCACCATCCAACGCCATGTTTGAGATTCTCGAGCACCCGGCGGATATCGGGTTTCGCGCCCGCGGGCGCACGCTGGAAGAGCTGTTCGAGGCCTCGGCCGAGGCGCTGGTCTCGCTCGCGCTGGAGATCGAGACGGTCCAGTCGCTCGAGCGCTACGCGCTCTCGGCCGTGGGGGAGGACACCGAGGCGCTGCTGGTGAACTGGCTGAGCGAGGTGCTGTGGCTCCTGGACGGGCGGCAGATGGCCCTGCGCCAGTTCCGCGTGACGGAGCTGGGCGGAGGAAGCGTGCGCGGCGAGGCCCAGGGCGAGCCGCGCGACTCCGCGCGCCACCGTGCGAAGCTCATGGTCAAAGGCGTGACTTACCACCAGCTCGAGGTGGCCCAGGACGCCGCGGGCTGGCACGCGCAGGTGTTCCTGGACATTTAGCCGCAAACCGCTGGCGCCTGTCGAGTGTGGAGTATACTGTGGAGTGGAGTCCACATATGGAAACGATTCAGGTTGTCCTTGACTCGAAGCTGTTGCAGGCTACGGAACGGGCCGCACGCCGCACCAAGCTGAACCGGTCCGCGCTGATTCGCGTCGCCATCCGCGAGCACCTACGGAGGCTGGAGACCCTGGAACTGGAGGAGCGCGACCGCAAGGGCTACCAGACTGCGCTCCCACGGAACGATGAACTGCCGCGTTGGGAATCGGAGGCGGCATGGCCGGCGGACTAGCCCGGGGCGACGTTCGTCTGTATCAGTTCGCTCCCCCAGACAAACGGCGCCCCGTCGTTGTCCTGACGCGCGACAGCGCCATCCACTACTTAACGGCTGTCACCGTGGCGCCGATCACGTCCACCATCCGTGGAGTGCCGTCTGAAGTTCTGCTCGATGAGGAGGACGGCATGAAGGGCCGCTGCGCGGTCAATCTCCATCACGCAGTGACCGTGTCGCAGCAGCGGTTGGGCAAACGAGTGGCACGGCTGGGTCCGCGGCGGATGAGCGAGGTCTGTTCGGCCCTGCGCTTCTCTCTCGGTTGCGATTCCTAGCCCGACACCGATTGGAGAGAGAGGCGCCGCTTTCGGCGCTAAGATCGATTCAGCGGTCGGGGGGCAAGCGTGCCCGAACCCTGACGGCATGGGGGTGCAGGATGGCTGAGGCGATTGCGCTGGAGCGGATCGATGCGTACCGCTACCGCATCCCCCGCGACGAGCGGCGGGGCATGCGGACCGACGTGGTGGTGTACGCCAGCCAGGCGCTCATCGAGCAGATCCGGGGCGACCTCTCGCTCGAGCAGGCCATGAATGTGGCCACGCTGCCGGGCATCGTGGGACCGAGCCTGGCGATGCCGGACATGCACCAGGGCTACGGCTTCCCCATCGGCGGCGTGGCGGCGATGGATTACGAGACCGGCGTGGTCTCACCCGGCGGGGTGGGGTTCGACATCAACTGCGGGGTGCGGCTGCTCGGCACCACGCTCGGCGCGGATGAGGTGCGGGGGAAGCTGCGGGAACTGATCAACCAGGTCTTCCGCGACGTGCCCTGCGGCACCGGCGGCCAGGGGCCGGTGCGCGTGAACAGCCGCCAACTGGAGCAGGTGCTCGTCCACGGCACGCAATGGATGGTCGAGAACGGCTACGGCGAGGCGCGCGACGCGGAGTTCACCGAAGAGCGCGGCCGGCTGGAGGGCGCCGATCCGGACCAGGTTTCCAGCCGCGCCAAGGAGCGCGGGCGGCCGCAGCTCGGCACGCTCGGCAGCGGCAACCACTTCCTGGAGATCCAGTGGGTCGAGCAGGTGCACGACGAGGCGGCGGCGCGGGCCATGGGCCTCGAGCGGGGCCAGTGCGTGGTGCTGGTTCACTGCGGCTCACGGGGGCTGGGGCACCAGGTCTGCACGGACTACCTGGCGCAAATGGGCGCGGCCATGAAGCGCTACGGCATCACGCTGCCCGACCGCCAACTGGCCTGCGTGCCCGTGCAGTCCCCGGAGGGGCAGGCCTACCTGGCGGCGATGCGCGGCGCGGCCAATTTCGCCTGGGCGAACCGGCAGGCGATCCTGCATTTCCTGCGGGGCTCCTTCGAGCGGATCTTCGGAAAGGACGTGCGGCTGGATCTGATCTACGACGTCTGCCACAACATCGCCAAGCGCGAGCAGCACGAGCTGGAGGGCCGAAAGCGCGACCTGCTGGTGCACCGCAAAGGCGCCACGCGTGCCTTCCCGCCGGGCCACCGCGACGTGCCGGCGGCCTACCGCCACATCGGCCAGCCGGTGCTGATTCCGGGGAGCATGGGCACGGCGTCGTGGGTCCTGGTGGGGGCCGAAGGCGCGATGCGGGAGACCTTCGGCAGCGTGTGTCACGGCGCGGGCCGGCTGATGAGCCGCACGGCGGCGCGCAAGGGGCGCGACGCGCGGGCGGTTCAGAAGCAGCTCGAGGAGGCGGGCATCCTGGTGCGGAGCGAAAGCCGCGACGGCATCCTCGAAGAGGTCCCCGAAGCTTACAAGAACGTGGACGAGGTGATCGAGGTGGTGGCCGCGGCCGGACTGGCGCGCAAGGTGGCGCGGCTGCGGCCGATGGCCGTTATCAAGGGGTGAGGGACGGCCCGGGTGCGGCCCTCCGGGTGCGGGGCCGGTGCGGGCGGGTGCGCGACCCGGGCGCTCAGAGCGCCAGGACGGGCAGCGCGGCCCCTTCCCGGACCAGAACCAGCGCCAGCGACGCGATGGCCTGGGCCAGCCCCGAGGCCGGGGACGCCACCGAGAGCAGGAGCCCGCGGGAGAAGGCGGCGGCGCACGCGTCGGCTTCATGGGGCAGCGTGCCGCGGAACACGTGTGCCAGGCGCGAGCGGATGTCGCCCAGCGAGGGAGAAGCCGACAGCGGCGTGCGGTTGACGAGAACAAAACCGAGGGCGTCGGCGGAGGCCGCGTGGCGGAAAGCGGCCGCCAGGCGAGTCGCCCCCTCAATGGAAGCGGGCTCGCGATCGACCACGATGGTAATTGCGTCGGCCTGGCCGAGCGCCGCCTGGACGGTCTCAGCGGCCCAGGCGGGCGCGTCCACGACGATGAAATCGATGTCCTCCGGCGCGTTCTCGATCGAAGCGGCCAGCTCGTGGGGCGCAACCGTGCCACAACGCAGCCGGGCGAGCCGGGGAGGCGGAGGGGGCTGAGCCGCGGCCACGACCTCCAGGGCAAGCACGTGCGCCGGCTGGAGCGTGAGCGCCGCCGCGACGTTCAGCGCAATGGTTGTCGTTCCGACGCCGCCTTTCGAGCCCATAAAGACGAACAGACGTGCCCGCCTCACGCGCATACCGCGACCTTTTCCGTGGACGTGCGCACTGCCTGCGGCTTCGCCAGCGTGAAACTGAAGGTGGAACCGGCGCCGGGCACGGAGCGGACCCAGATGCGCCCGCCGTGCCGCTCGGCGATGCGCCTGGCGATCGCCAGCCCCATGCCCTCGCCCGGGTATTCCTCGGACGTGTGCAGGCGTCTGAAGGGGACGAAGACGCTTCCGGCATAGCGCGGGTCGATGCCGATGCCCTGGTCCTCGACCGCGAAGACCCACTCGCCGTCGCTTTCCTGGGCTGAGACGTGAACGCGGGGCCGCTCGCTGCCTCGGAACTTCAGGGCGTTGCCGAGGAGGTGCTCGAAGAGGCGGCGGAGCTGCTCCGGATCGGCCACCACGACGGGCAGCGGCCCGCAGGTGACCAGCGCGCCGGCGCTTTCGATCTCGCTGCCGAGCGCCAGCAGCGCAGCGTCGAGCGCCGCGCGGGCTTCGAAGGAAGTGAACTCATGCCCCCGCGTCGCTACGCGCGAGTATTCCAGCAGGCCGTCCAAGCGGCGCCGGAACTGCCCGAGCGCCTCGAGCGCCGAATCCAGGAACTCGCGGGCGTCGGAGTGCAACTGCTCTTCGGAGGTGTGCTTCAGCAATTGCAGGAAGCTCGCGGTGATCCGGGCCGGCTCGTAGAGATCGTGTGAGGCGGCATAAGCGAACTGGTCCACCTCGGTGCGGAGGCCGAGAGCGTCGGGGGGCTGCGCCCGGCGCTGGGTTTCGAGGGCGGCCGGGGCCAGCGGGACGCCAGGCTGCTCCACCTCCTGACGCAGACTGGCGATGCTCCGCCGCTGAAGGACGAGGCCCAAGGTGAAGGCCGCCAGGACCCAGAAGGCCGCGATGGCCAGGCCTGCCGCGACAGAGGGGAGGTGCCGGGCCGCCATCCAGACGGTGAGGGCAGCGGCGGCCACGGCGGTCGCGGCAGCGAAGCCCGCCTCCAGCGCCTTCCCGCTCATGAAGCCACCTTCCCGCCGAACAGTTGGAAGGTTCTCTTCTTAGCCGGCGCAGCATCGGCGCCGAGCAGGCGCGCGCACCAGGACGCCAGCGGCTTGCCCAGGGCGCTGCCAGGCTCGGCCAGCCGGCCGTTCGTGTAGTGCCGCTCGAGTTCGGCTCCCAGCTCCGGCAGCATCAGATCGACCGGCGCTCCCACGACCTCCTCGACCTCCGCCCGGCTCAAGCGGCCGTGCGTTTCGCCAAAGCGGTTGACGGCGACCGAGAGGCGGGCCGCGGGCAAGCCGTGCTCTTCGAGCGCCTTGACGAACTGGCGCGCACGCGAAAGCGCGAGCACCTCGGCGGTGGTGACGATGACCGCCCGGTCGGTTTCCAGGACCAGGGGGAGCGAGAACTCGGTGACGCCGCGGCCCAGGTCGAGCACGATGGCGGAGTAGCGGGGACGGGCGAACCGCAGGACGGAGGCGAAGTGGCCGGGCTTCGGCAAACGGTGACAGGAGAGCGGGGGCGGCGCGGCCAGCACGTCGACTCGCAGGGGCGTTTTCGCCACCAGGCCGTCCCAGAGGGATTCATCCAGGCGCTCGGCGTGATCGGTCGCGTCGACGATCGAGCAGCCGCCCCCGATCTTCATGAGGAAGGCGATGGCGCCGGCGACCAGATCAAGATCTACCAGCAGGGTGCGTTGGCCGGTCTGGCGCGCCAGTTCCGCGGCGGCGTGGCTGGCCAGGGTGGTGGCGCCGCAGCCGCCTTTGGCGCCGACGAAGCCCACGAGGGGTTGGGCGTTGCGTCCGTCGGTGGCGGCGGAGGCCGATTCGAAGCGGGCAATCGCGTAGCGGGCGGCGCGCCGCAGCGCCGGGGCGTCGAAGCGGCCCTTGACCAGGTAGTCCTGCGCTCCGTGCTCCAGGGCGGCCAGGGCGGCATCATCGTCGTCCAACCCGGTCAGCACGATGATCGGAACCGCCGGCGCGGCGAGGTGGGCGCGGACGAGGGTGTCGATCCCCTGCGAGTCGGGCAGGCCCAGGTCCAGCAGGATCAGATCCACCCGCTCCCGCCCGAGCCGCTCCAGCGCCTCCGAGAGCCGGGCGGCGCGGATGTAGGTAAGGTGGCTGTCGCCGGCCAGGGCGGCCTCGATAAGACGGACATCGGCCTCGTCGTCCTCCACCAGGAGAACACGCAAGGTTTCTGGGGGCACACAGGTTTATCGGCGGTGAGCTAGTGCGACTTTAAACGATTCGCGCGGTTCTGGTTAACGGCAAACTACAGCAGGCGCTTCAGCCCACCGATAAAGCAGGTGTGCCGGACCGCTTCGCGAAGGCGCTTGCGCTGACCGCTATTGCAGGGGGCGGGATGTGCGCGCTGTTCGGAGCGGCGATCATCGTGGGCTGGCACGCCGGGCTACGGACACTGGTGCGGCCGATTCTGGGGCTGATTCCGATGACCATCGACACCGCGGCCGCCGTCCTGCTGTGCGGCCTGACGGTGGCGGCGGTCGGGCTGGCGCAGACGGCCAGCCGCCGGGCGCAGTCGGCCGAGGCGGCCAAGAGGGAGCGAGAGGCGGAAATTGCGGTCCGCGCCCGGGCCGAGGCGACCCTGCGAAGGCGGGCGCTCCAGCAACAGATAGCG
>JBEKLW010000136.1:0-6598 GCA_050008815.1 Bryobacteraceae bacterium | reverse complement strand
AGCCGCTTGTGGTGGGAGTCGTAGCGCGGGGATAGTAGTCGGCGCCGGCCGGGGCGCCCGCGGCGGCGCCTTGGCGGTGCGCCGGAACAGGCTGCAGGACGGGGCCGTGACGGCCAGCGTCAGCGCGGCGACGGCGGCAAGCAGCCTGATCCTCTTCATTGCGCTAGGGTTCGAGCCTCCCTCAGCCCACAGGGGCGCCCTCGCCGGCCCCCGAGCGCGCGCCGCGGGACGGTTCCGGGTGGAGGGCCGGGATGCGCAACCGAAACGTCGTCCCTGCTCCCGGCTCGCTCGTGAAGTCGATAGTACCATTGTGCAGTTGGACCACGCGGAAGGTCACCGCCAGGCCGATCCCCGAGCCCTTCCCCTTGGTGCTGAAGTACAGGTTAAAGATCTTCTCGCGGATCTCCGGCGGGATCCCGCCGCCCTCGTCGGAGACGTTCACGCAGCACTCCTCGCCCTCGCGGCGCAACTGGATGCTGAGCCGGCCGCCGCTCTTCATCGCCTCCACCCCGTTGACCACTACATTCAGGAGCGCCTGCTGCAACAGGTCGCGGTCGCCGTGGACGTGGATCTCCGGCGGGTCCGCGTCCAGCTCGAGGCCAACATTCTGCCGGCCGGCTGACGGGCCCACCAGCGAGGCCACATCTCGAGCCAGGGCGACCATCTCCAGGTCGCGCATCTTCACCTCAACGGGCCGGGTAAAGTCCAGAAAGGTCTTCACCACGCGGTCCAGCCGCAGGATCTCCCGCGCGATGGTCTCGATCTCGGCGCCGACGTAGTCGTGCTGATCGGCGAGCTTCGAGCGCAGGACCTCCAGGTGCACCGTGATGGCTTGCAGGGGGTTCTTGATCTCGTGGGCGACCCCGCCGGTGAGCCGGCTGATCGCCGCCAGCCGCGCCGAGACGTCGAGCTCGGACCGGATCTGGCGCCGCGTCTCGGCGTCCCGGAGCGTGATCAGCGTACCGATGCGCTGGCGATCGGGGAAGGACTCCAGCATCTCGACGCTGACCAGCACGCGGCCCTGCGGGGCGCCCTCGCGCTCCAGCGCCAGCGGGAAGTCCTTGATGGGCTGGCGCAGTTCGATCGAGTTCCGCACCGCCGCGCCCAGCGCCGCCGCCGGCGGGAACAGCTCCGTCAGCGACCGGCCCATCATCTCCCAGCGGCCGCGGCCCAGGAGGCGCTCGGCCGCGCGGCCGGCCATCACCAGCCGGTCGTCACGGTCGAACAGGAGCACGACCTCCTCGAGCCGCTCCAGCAACTGCTCGACGTTGCCGCGCAACTGCATGGCGTCCTGCCGCGCGCCGTGGTACTGCTGGCCCAGCAGGGTCAGCTTGGACTGCACGGCCGCGAACTCCTTGGCCGCGCCGTCGGGGAGCCGGGCCTGCTGGCCGAAGTCGCCGCGGCTGATGCGGTCGATGGCCTGGCTGATGTCGTTCAGCGGCCGCAGCACGAGGTTCGAGACCGCCACGGCCAGCAGCATCGACAGCAGCAGCGCGCCCAGGAAGATGAGCGCAATGCTCCGCAGCTCCGGCGCCACGATCTGGCGCAGCAGCACCGAGGAGAGCACCACCCGGATATGGAAAACGGGCTTGCTCTGGCCCTGGGGGCCGATTGGCACCGTGACCTCGTAGTCGCGCCGCTGGGAGAAGACCTCGGTCAGTTTGCCCCAGGGGCTCTTCCTGGCCCACTGCTCGAAGTCGGGCAGCCGGGGCGCCTGCCCGCCGGCGCGGTAGGGAAGCGAGTCGGCGACGATGCGCCCCGAGGCGTCCGTCAGCGCGATCTCGATGACCCCCTTCGAATTCGAGACCGCGTTCTCCAGAAACACCCCCAGCTCGCGGTCGGATCCCAGCAGGCCGGACCAGAGCCGCGCGGGGTCCTCGGCCCGGCGCTCGGGCGGCAGGGTCGTGACCAGCTCGCGGAGCCGCTGGGCGATGAAGCCGTTGACGTCGTGCGCCGCCATCTGCGCCCGCTGCAGCACGTCCTCGAAGCCGCTGGCGCCCAGCATGTAGAGATGCAGCAGCGAGAGCGCGCTCACCACCGCGATCATGAGCAGGGTGACGAACAGCCGCAGGCGGGTCTTCAACGACATGTCGCCGGCGCGCACCACCGCGCGGCGGGCAAAAACCGCGACCGTGTTCAGCGCCCCTCTCATCGGCCGGCCTCCACCCCCGGGCGTCCCATGCTACTCGACCGCGGGGCTCTCGCTCTCCGCGGCGCCGTACTCCTTGAGCTTGTTGTGCAGCGTTTTGAGGCTGATTCCCAGGATCTCGGCCGCGCGCGTCTTGTTGTTCCCGGTGTGCACGAGCGTCCGCTGGATGAGGACCTTCTCGGCCTCGTCGACGGTGGCGCCGACGCGCAGGCGCACCGTGGCGGGGTCGTCCTCCTCCGCGGGCCTGCCGGCCGCGCCGCCGGCGTGGAAGCTCGCGGGGAGGTGGAGCGGCCGGATGGTGCCCTGGCCGCTGAGAATCACCGCGCGCTCCAGCGCGTTGCGCAGCTCGCGCACGTTGCCGGGCCAGGCGTGGCGGCGGAACTGCTCCATGACCTCCGGCGCGATATCGGCCGCTCGCGTGCCGTGCTTGCGGTTGAGATCGCCCAGCAGCGCCTCGCACAGCAGCGGCAGGTCGTCGAGCCGCTGGCGCAGCGGGGGCAGGCTGATGTGGAAGACGTTGAGGCGGTAGTAGAGGTCCTCGCGCAGCTCGTTCTTCCGCAGCGCTTCCTCGAGCGGCCGGTTGGTGGAGGCGATGACGCGCACGTCCACGAGGATCTCCCCCCGGCCGCCCAGCCGGCGCACGCGCGAATCCTCGAGCACCCGCAGCAGCTTGGCCTGGGTGGCTAGCGGCATGTCGCCGATCTCGTCCAGCAGTAGCGTGCCGTTCTGCGCCAGCTCGAAGCAGCCGGCGCGGCGCTCCAGCGCGCCCGTGAAGGCGCCCTTCTCGTGACCGAACATCTCGCTCTCGATGAGCGTCTCCGGCAGGGCGGCGCAGTTGATGGCGACGAACGGCCCGCCCGAGCGGGGACTGAGGTTGTGGATGGCGCGGGCGGCCAGCTCCTTGCCGGTGCCGCTCTCCCCCGTGATGAGCACCGCCGCCTTGCTTGGCGCCACTTGCCGGATGAGCGAGAAGAGCTCCTGCATCGGGGCGGAGCGGCCCGTCAGCTCGGCCAGCACGCCCTGGTAGCTCAGCTCGCGCTTGAGGCGCTCGGCCTCCTCGGCCAGGCGCTGCTGCGAGGCGGCGCGCTCCAGCAGCACGCGCAGCGCGCGCGGCTGGATGGGCTTCTCCAGGAACCAGTACGCGCCCAGGTCGTGCATGGTGGCGATGGCCGTCTCGATGTTGCCGAACGCCGTGATCACGATGGCCGGGGGGCCGCCGCCCTGCGCCGCGAGCCGCCGCAGCAGCTCGAAGCCGTCCATGCGCGGCATCATCAGGTCCGTCACCAGCACGTGCGCGGGAAAGGTGGCGAGCTTCTCGAGCGCTTCCTGGCCGTCGGCGGCCGTCTCGGCCGTGAACCCCCAGGCAGCCACCATGCTGGCGAGGCCTGCGCGCTGCGCCTCCTCGTCATCGACGATCAGCACCCGGGTGGCATTGCCAGGCATATCCTTCATTCTCCGCCATCCCGCCCGGCGGGGTGGGGAAGGCGGCGCGGGCTTTCGGGGTGATCATGCCGCCGTTGCGGGCTAGGAAGCCCGCTCCGCGGTGGGCGCGCCGGAGTCCGATCAGCCTGCTGCGTGGGGCGGGCAGTCTTGCCCGCGCGGGACGGCCACGTCCCGCCGCCGGGCTACAGGTTCTGCCCCTGGTCGAGCGGGTAGATGTGACCGCTCGACATGGTGGTGAGCGAAAGAAACAGCACCAGCAGGGCGAACTGATCGACGGCCTCGGAGTCGGTGATCGGGTACTTCACGGGCGAGCGCTCGCGGATGCGCTGCCAGGCCTCGCGCGGGAAGTCTTCCGGCGGGAGCACGGGCCCGGGCGCCAGCGCGTTGACGAAGATGCCGCGCTCCCCGTACTCGAGCGCCATCTGCCGGGTCATCGCGGCCACGGCCGCCTTGGTGACCACGTAGGGCAGGTTGCCGCGCTGCGGCCGGTTGATCGAAGTCGCGTCGGCCACGTGGATGATGTGCCCGCCGCGCGGCATCCAGGGGACGATGAGCTGGGCGGGCCAGAAAGCGCCGAGGACGTGCGCGCCGAAGTTGTCGGCCCAGTCCCGCTCGCTGACCTGGTCGATGGGAACCGGGCGATAGACGGAGGCCATACTGACCAGGATGTCGATCGCCGGGAACTCGGGCCGGACCTTCTCGACCGCGGCGGCGAAGCTGGCGCGCACGGCGGCGTCGGCCTGGACGGTCAGGGCCTTCACCCCCAGCGCTTGCGCGGCGTCGACCGTCTCCGCGGCCTCCCGCTCGGAGCGGCGGTAGCTCAACACCAGATTCACGCCCTGCTCGCTGAGCGTCCGCGCGACCGCCCGGCCGATGCGCTTGCCGCCGGTGATCCAGGCCGTCCGGCCCCGCAGCCGGTCGAGATGGTGTTCGAGGAGAGTCAAAGCAGCGCGCCCGAACCGCCCCGCTACTTCTTGTTTGTCAGCTTCAAGTTGATGACCGCTTTCCGGCGTGAGTCGAAGACGCTGAGCGTTCTCACGTCGCTGGCGGAGTTCTGGGATTCGGCCCTGAGCTCGTAGTCCACGTCCACGCTCAGGCCGTGGAAAGCATAGCTCCCGTCCTCTTTCGTGATGAACGAGCGAATCTGGAGCGTCTTAGTGTTTTTCAGGTGCACCACCGCGCCGGCCGCGACGTTGCCCGAGGCGTCCATGACGACGCCCTGGACCGAGCGGACGTTCTGATCCTCTTTCTGTCTGTCACGCTGCGCAGACAAGGGCGGCGCCAGCGCCATCCAGAGGGCAAGCAACCCCAGAAGCGGCAGTGGTTTTCTCATTTTCCCCTGCTCCTCATTCTACTTGGACGCGGGCTCCAGCCGGAAGAATACATCCAGGCGCTCGTAGCCGCCCACGCTGACGTCCTTCTGTTGCGGCTCGTAGCCGGGGGCCTTTACGGAGATTCTGTAGGTCGCTTCAAGGGGGGGGACGGGGAACGCGAATTCCCCGCGGGCATCGCTCAGTGCCTTTTGTTTCTTGAACTTGCCGGTTGAGCTCGAGCCGGTGGCCTCGATCTGGACCTCGGCCCCGCGCAGGCTCATGCCGGTCTCCCGAAAGACCGTGCCGGCTACCAGTGCGTAGGACGCCTCCAGCTTCTTGCCCTTGCCCGGCCGGGCGGGTAGCGCCGCGGGGGCCAGCCACAGGAGGATTGCCGCGAGCAGGCCGAGACCGCGGGCGGAGAGGAGCCTACTTCCAGTCCTCTTCCTCCTCATCCTCGTCGTGGTCCGGACCCTCGTCTTCCTCATCCTCTTCATCGAGCGACTCCAGCTCCAGCGGATCGGTGCCGTCGACGCGCAGATCGGCGCCGCAGCCGTCGCAAGTCAGCACGTCGCCTTCGTCCAGCTCATCTTCGTCCACGTCGATGGCGGTATCACAGACCGGGCAAGTGACCATGCTTGTCCCTCCAGGCGATGACAATCACCAGACTCCTTTATACAAGCTGGCAAGATTGAATGAAAGAGTCAATGCCATTTTGTCCGGAACCGGGCGGGAACGGGCGCACGGACCCCGGCCGGGGGCGGCCGGCCCCGGTGCGCGCCGCCTACCTGCGCAGGGCGAACCGGGCGAAAATGGCCGCCGCGGGCGCGGCATTCGCCGCGGCCATGAGCAGCGCCGTCCTCCAAAAGCCGAACACCGGCACCACGTAGGCGCTGAGCAGGAGCGCGCCCAGGCAGGCGCCGAACAAGTCCGCGCCATACAGCGCGCCCGGCCCGGCCTTGGACTCCGCGAAGAACAGCCGGGTGGCGGCGATGAACTGCGCCCCGCCGAGCGCGCCCGAGCCCAGGGCCAGAACCGGAAACAGAAGATTGCTGGCCACCAGCGGCATCGCGCCCGAAAAGGCCTGCGCCAAGGGCTGGAGGGCCGCCAGCAGCAGCAGCGGCGCGGCGGCCACCGCGACTTGCAGTCCGCCCAGCCCCGCCCAGGAGCACCGCGCGCGGGCGGCGCGCCAGCTCCCCAGCGCCAGCCCGGCCATGAAGGCGGCCGTCAGCATGGCGAGCTGATGGTAGACGTATCCATAGATGGCCTGGAAGGCCAACAGCAGCAGGATCTCCAGACCCAGCATGGTGAATCCGGTCGCGCCCGCCGCCAGCGCCGCGCAGCCGCGGCGGCTTCTGCCCAGGGCCAGTGCGAGAACCGCCGGCACGGCGGCGAACCAGAGCAGAAGACGCCCGAAGCCCACCCCGGCGGCCAGATCGAACCACTGGCGGTATGCGTGGCTGAACTGCGCCGACCACAGTGTCGTTCCAAAGTAGTAGGCCACCGGGGCAAAGTCGCGGTTCACGGGCGTCCGCGCCTCGGGCCGGATCTGCGCCTCCAGGTCGGCGACGCGATCCGGCATCATCCGGAACGGGATGAAGTACTCACGGACGTACTCGGTCGCCAGCCGGCGCGCGCGCAGGCGCTCCAGCAACTCGCCCGGGCCGCGCGTCAGGATGCCCGCCCGCGTCGCGGC
>JBEKLW010000135.1:0-6629 GCA_050008815.1 Bryobacteraceae bacterium | reverse complement strand
CAACGAGCGAGTCCGTGATGTTGTTTTTGCAGCGGGTGGGCGCGTGCTGGCCGTGATGAACCTGAAGCGACGTCCTAGCTACTGGGCGGGTCGCGAGTAGACCCCAGAGCCGGCAGCCTCGGTCCGGCATGTTCGTGGCCGGGTGGAGGCGGGCGACGGGCGACGCCGGTACACTCAGGCCGACGCGATGCCTGCGGCCGCGGCAAACCCTGGCCGGCGCTCAGCCTTGCGTCGGTTTAGCGGCGCGGTCGGGCCAGACCGTGTCCATGACGTCGAGGGCGAAGCGAGCTGACACGGTGGCCAAGCCGCCGGCCATCTCGATGGCGACCTCGACAGCCTCCAGCACCTCCTCGAACGTGGCGCCCGCTGCGGCCGCCTGTTCGATGTGCCACTGCATGCAGGACTCGCAGTTGCCGGCCACCGAAATGCCGAGGGCGATGAGCTCCTTGTGTTTCTTCGGTAGCGCCCCGTCGCTGAAGGCCGCTTGCTCCATCTGGAGAAACGCGGCGTAAACCTTCGATTTCAGAGCGAGCATTCGGGCGTGCGCGGCCTTCCTCTTGAGCGTGATCTCTCGAAGCTTGTCCATGGGACTTGATTGTCACACAGGGGTCGGATTGTCGGTTCTGGCGGCGCTAACCCCGCGGGGGCTAACCGCGCGGGGGCTTCGCCCGCTAGCGTCGCCGAGGTCGTGCCTTGCCCACCAGGATCAGCCGCAGGTCCATGACATTGGTGCCGGTGGGCCCGGTCTTGAGGAGGTCGCCGAGCGGCTCGAAGAAGCGGTAGGAATCGTTGTTGGCGAGGTACGCGGCGGCCTCCATGCCCAGCTCCGCCGCGCGCGCGATGGTGCGGGCGTCGGCGATGGCGCCGGCGGCGTCGGTGGGGCCATCGATTCCATCCGTGCCGGCGCTGAGGACGACGACATCGCCGGTGCCGGCCAGCTCGATCGCCGCGGCCAGCACAAACTCCTGGTTGCGTCCTCCGAGGCCCTTCCCGCGCAACGTGACCGTGGTTTCGCCGCCGGAGATGATGGCGACCGGCGGCCTGGCGGGCCGGCCGGAGCCGAGGATCTCGCGGGCGATGGCGGCGTGGACGCCGGCCACGTCGCGGGTTTCTCCCTGGATGGAAGAGGAGAGCACGAGCGGCCGGTAGCCCCGCTCGCGCGCGGCCTGCGCGGCCGCGGTGAGGGTGAGCCGGTTGCTGCCCACCACCAGGTTGCGCACGCGCGCAAAGACGGGGTCGCCGGCCTTGGGCGTCTCCTCGATCTCGCCGCGGACGCCGGCCTCGATGCGCTCGCGCACGCCGGGCGGCACGCGGTCGAAGATGCCGTAGCGCTCGAGGATTCCCTTGGCATCGGCGAAGGTCGAGTCATCCGGCGCGGTGGGGCCGGAGCCGATGACGTCCAGGTTGTCGCCGACCACGTCGGAAAGCAGCAGCGAAAGCACGGTGGCTGGATAGGCCAGCCGCGCCAGTTGCCCGCCCTTGAGGGAGGAAATGTGCTTCCGCACCGCGTTGATCTCGTGGATGTTGGCGCCGCAGGCGAGCAGCAGGCTGGTGACGGCCTGCTTTTCCTGGAGCGTAACCGGGGGCGCGGGCATCGGCAGCAGCGCGGACGCTCCGCCCGAGATGAGGCAGATGACCAGGTCGCGCTCCAGGGCGGCGCGCGCCATGGCGGCGATGTTCTCGGCGCCGCGGACGCCCGCCGCGTCCGGCAGCGGGTGGCCGCACTCGCACAGGCGGACGCGCCGGAGCCTGGCGCGGCACCCGCGCGGGACGTTGACGAGGCCGCTGGTGAGGCGCCGGCCCAGCAGCCGCTCGACGGAAACCGCCATGCCCGCGCTGGCCTTCCCCGCGCCGAGCACGAAGATGCGCTCGAAGGATCCCAGAGGGTAGCGGCGGCCGGCGGCGACGAGGACGCCACCCGAAACGCGGAGATGGCGCAGGACCGCCTGCGCGGGGTCGGCCGCTCGAAGCGCCGCGCGGAAGATGGCCAGCGCGTCTTGGCGTGCGATGGGCATCAGAACAGGGGCAGGCGGCAGATGGCGTCCACGGCGGCCTGGGGATCGTCGGAAGCGATCTCGACGCGGTAGTCGGCCCGCTCGTAGCACAGGCGGCGGGCCTGGTAGAGCTCGGCGAACCGCTCCGGATCGCGTGCCAGAGGGCGGTTGGTCGAGGTCTCGACCCGGCGGCGGGCCAGCTCCAGCGGGCAGTCCAGCCAGACCGTGATGCCGTGGTCCTCGAGCAGCGCGCAGTTCTCGGGCCGCGAAAACGCGCCGCCTCCCAACGCGACCACAGTGGGGCGCCCGGCCCGCACCAGCATCACCCGCCGGCGAATCGCCTCGGTCTCAAGCCGCCGGAAACGCTCCTCGCCGTGGTTGTCGAAGATCTCGGGAATGGACTGCCTCTGGTTGGCCTCGATCTCCTCGTCCAGGTCCGCGAACTCCCAGCCCAGCCGCTCGGCGAGCAGGCGGCCGATGGTGGACTTGCCGCTGCCCATGAAGCCGATCAGGAAGATGCCGGGCGTCCGAACCAGCTTGAGAATCATGGCGCTCAGGGCGCGGCCCGGCCGTTCGGCGAGGAGCCGCGCGGGGAAGCAATAATAGTAACACGCGATGGCGGCCCGCCCGCAGCAGCTCATCTTCGACGCCGATGACACGCTCTGGGAGAACAACGTCTACTTCGAGCGCGCCTTCGAGGAGTTCGTGGAGTTCCTGGCGCACCGCAAGCTGACGGCGAGCGAGGTGCGCCAGGTGCTGGATGAGATCGAAGCGGTGAATCGCCATGTGCACGGGTACGGCGCGCTGAACTTCGGACGGAACCTGCGGCAGTGCTACGAGCACCTGGCGGAGCGCGAGATCGGGCCGGAGGATCTCGGCCGCGTGATGGGGTTCGCCGAGCGGATCCTGGAGCAGCCGGTGGAACTGATCGAGGGCGTGCGGGAGACGCTGGAGTACCTGGCGCCGCGGCACGAGCTGGCGCTGTTCACCAAGGGGCATCCGGAGGAGCAGAAGCTCAAGATCGAGCAGTCCGGCCTGGGACGGCTGTTCCGGCACACGGCCATCGTCAAGGAGAAGGACCCGGACTCCTACCGCGGGCTGGTGCGTGAGTGCGGGCTCGACCCCGAGCGGACGTGGATGATCGGCGACTCGCCGCGGTCGGACATCAACCCGGCGCTCAAGATCGGGATCGGCGCGGTCTACGTGCCGCACGTGCGCACCTGGTCGCTGGAGCGCGAGGAGATCCGGGACGGCGGCGGCGGCCGCCTGGTCATCTTGCAGAAGTTCGCCGACCTTCGACTGCACTTCTGAGCGCGGCCGGGGGCGCCAGCCTGGAGGCTGGCGCGCGGCTCTGGAGAGCCGCCCCACGCGGCCTGACGTAGGGCGGGACTCCAGTCCCGCGGCTCGGCCTCCAGGCCGAGCCTGCGATCGCGGACGGACTACGGTCGCACCTAGCCAAGCGTCGGCACAAGTGCCGACGCGGCACGCTGAGAGCGCGCGCTACGGCGCCAGGCGTACGGGCGCTCACCGGCTGGCGCTAACCGCGCGGCGGGGCGCCTTGCGGCGCAGAAGCTGTACGTCAATGACGTGGGAAAACGGGTACAGGCCGCTCTGTCCACTCGCTGCGCTTGGGACAGTGTAGCCTGGCCCCGTTTTCCGCCCCTACCTGGTTAGTGTGGCGGCGTGGATGGCGTAGGTGAGGACCGCGGTCGGGAAAATCCCGAGCAGCAAGATTGCCAGGGCCGAGACCCAGAGGGCCAGCTTCGTGCCCAGCGGCACGGGCGGCAGATCCGCGGTGGCCTCGGTCGGCTCTTGCATCCACATGACCACCAGAATGCGGAGGTAGTAGTAGGCCGCAACCGCGGTGTTGAGCAGGCCAAGCACGGTGAGCCAGATCAGGTTCGCGTCCAAGGCCGCCTTGAAGACGTAGAACTTGGCGAAGAATCCGCCGGTGAGCGGCACGCCGATGAGCGACAGCAGGAAGAGGGTGAATAGCGAAGCCGCGACGGGCTGGCGCCAGGCCAGGCCGGCGAAGTCGTCCAGGTTCACGTAGCGCTCGCCGCGCCGCGAGAACCAGGCCACGAGCAGGAAGGCGCCCAGGTTCATAAACGCGTAAGCGGCCAGGTAGAACATCGCCGCGGCCGTGCCCACCGGCGAGTGGGCGGCGACGGCGACCAGCACGTAGCCGGCGTGCGCGATCGAACTGTAGGCCAGCAGCCGCTTGACATTGGTCTGGAGGAGGGCGGCGAAGTTGCCCACCACCATGCTGAGCAGCGCCGACACCCAGACGATCGGTTCCCACCAGGCGCTCACGGGCAGGAAGGCCGTCATGTAGATGCGAAGCAGGACGGCGAAAGCAGCGGCCTTGGGCCCGGCCGAGAGGAACGCGGTGACGGGAGTGGGCGCGCCCTGGTAGACATCCGGGGCCCACATCTGGAAGGGCGCCGCCGAAATCTTGAACGCAAGACCGACGAAGATGAGCGCGGCGGAGGCCGCCACCAGCAGGCCCGGGGCGCCGCCGGGCGTCGAGATGGCGTGGCGAATGGCGAGGAGGTTGGTCGAGCCCGCGCCGCCGTATATCAGCGCGATGCCATAGAGCAGAAATGCGGTGGCGAAGGAGCCCAGCAGGAAGTACTTCGCCGCGGCTTCGTTGGCCAGCTTTTCGCGCCGCAGGAAGCCGGCCAGGACGTAGCTGGCGATGGAGGAGATCTCCAGGCCGATGAAGATGACGATCAGCTCGTTGGCCGCCACCATGACGCACTGGCCGGTGACCGACCACATCAGCAGGGCGTAGTACTCGCCCGACTCGGCCTCCTCGCGGCGCAGGTAGCTCGAGGAGGCCAGGGCGACGAGCAAGCCGGCCAGGATCACCAGCACGCGGAAGAACACGGCGAAGCCGTCGATGGCGACCATGCCGCTGAAGGCGGGCCCCGGCGTCCACTCGCCCAGCACCGCGGGAACCAGCGCGGCCGCGAAGCCGGTCACGGCGATGTAGCCCAGCCGGTGCTTGCGGCGCCGGCCGGTCAGCGGCTCCAGAAGCATGATCAGGACGCCCACCCCGGCCAGGATGATCTCGGGCAGGACCCGGAAGTACTCGGAGGCAACGGGGACGGCGAAATCAGCGGGCATTCCGAGCCTCCCCGAGCCGCAGCGCCAGTCGAGTGGGCGAGGGCTGCCTGTGGCGGACCTCGACGGGCACGTCCTTGGCTCGCTCCAGGATGGCCGCTCCGCTGGCGGAAATCGGCGGCATGAACGACTGGGTGTAAGTTCCCATCCACACCATGAGCACAACCAGAGGCAGCATGATGGCCCACTCGCGCGGGCTGGCGTCGCGCACCTGCGCCTGGACCTCGGGCCGCGCCTCCCCAAAGAAGACGCGCTGGTACAGCCAGAGCATGTAGCAGGCCGACAGGATGACGCCGAGGGCGGCGAACACGGCCCAGCGGAAGCTCGTCTCGGCCGCGCCCTGGAGCACCAGGTACTCGCCCACGAAGCTGCTCAGCGCGGGCAGGCCCATGCTGGCCAGGGCGGTGAGGAGGAACATCGCCGCCAGGTTGGGCGCCGGCGTGGCCACGCCGCCGTAGTCGGCGATCTCGAGCGAGTGGCGCCGCTCGTAGAGGCAGCCCACCAGCACGAACAGCGCACCGGTCGAGATGCCGTGGGCGAGCATCTGGTAGACGGCGCCGTTCATGCCCAACTGGGTGAACGTGAATATGCCGAGCACGACGAAGCCCAGGTGGCTGACCGAGGTGTAGGCCACCAGCTTCTTCATGTTCGGCTGCACCAGCGCCACCAGCGCTCCGTAGAGGATGCCGACGATCGCCAGAATCACGATCCACGGAGCGAAGCTGTGCGAGGCCACCGGGAACAGCGGCAGGCAGAACCGGATCAGTCCGTAGCAGCCCATCTTCAGCATCACGCTGGCCAGCATCACCGAGCCGGCCGTGGGCGCCTCGACGTGGGCGTCGGGAAGCCAGGTGTGCAGGGGGAAGATGGGCACTTTGATCGCGAAGGCGGCGAAGAAGGCCAGGAAGAGCAGGTTCTCCTCTAGGGGTCCGAGACTGAGTCTGCCGCTCGAGAGCGCGGCCAGGATGGCGGTGTAATCGAACGTGCCCGCGCGGTTGTAGAGCCAGATGATGCCGGCCAGCATCAGCACGGAGCCGGCCATGGTGTACAGAAAGAACTTGATGGCGGCGTAGATGCGCCGCTCGTGGCCCCAGACGCCGATGAGGAAGTACATCGGCACCAGCGACACTTCCCAGAACACGTAGAACAGAAACAGGTCCAGGGAGACGAACACGCCGATGAGGCCGAACTCCATCAGCACGAACAGCGCGAAGAACTCCTTGACGCGCCGGGAGATCGAGCGCCACGAGACCAGCACGCCGAGGGGCGTGAGTAACGTGGTCAGCAGCACCAGCCAGAGGCTCACGCCGTCGATGCCGGTGTGATAGCGGATGGAGGGCGAAGCGATCCAGGGCAGGTCGGTGACGTACTGGAAACCGGCCTCGGCGCGGTGGAAGCCGCCGAGCAGCGAGCGAAGCGGCAAACGCGGCGAGCGAGACCGTCAACGCCAGGCGCCGGATGAGCTCTTCGCGGTCGAGCGGAAGCGCCAGGAGCAGGAGAAACCCGGCC
>JBEKLW010000134.1:0-6638 GCA_050008815.1 Bryobacteraceae bacterium | reverse complement strand
ACGACGCCGTCGCGCTGGCCAAGAAGCACAACCCGCAGGTGGTAGCGATCTTCGAGACCTGCCAGTGGCTGGCGTCGAAAGGCGTCGAGAAAACCGCGCCCATGAACAAGGGCGGCTCGCAGCAGGTGGGGCCGGTGAAGGTGACGATGACGCATGCGGTTCACAGTTGCGGCATCCAGGACGATGACGGCCGCATCGTCTACGGCGGCGAGGCCGCCGGGTACGTGCTGCGCCTGCCGGATGGCCGCGCGCTCTACTTCGCCGGCGATACGAGCGTGTTCTCCGACCTGCAGCTAATTGCGCAGCTCTACCGGCCCGAGCTGGCCTTCCTGCCCATCGGCGACCTGTTCACGATGAGTCCCCGGGAAGCGGCACTGGCCTGTTCCCTGCTGAAGCCGAAGAAGGTCGTACCGATGCACTTCGGCACGTTCCCCGCACTGACGGGCCGGCCGGAGCAACTCGCCGAGCTGTTGAAGGGCACCGGCGTCGAGGTGTGGGCGCTGGAGCCGGGGAAGCCTGTGAAGTGGTGAACTGGCGAGGCGGCTCCTCGGAGCCGCCTCGGGTCCAATTCCGCTACCGAACCGTGAACTCCTGCTGTAGGGGCACGTTGGCGGAAGAGTTACCCACGTAGACCACGAATCTTCCTGGGTCCACCCTCCAGCCCTTCGTATTGACGTCCCAGTACGCCAGGGAACGCCGGTCCAGGGTCACCGACACGCGCTGTGTCTCACCAGGTTTGAGCTCGACCCGCGCGAAGCCCTTCAGCTCCTTCACTGGACGCGGCAGGGTCGCTGATGGGTTGCCGACGTAAACCTGGGCGACCTCGGCGCCTGCCCGCTGGCCGGTGTTGCGGACGTCGAAACTGACGGCAATCGGCGAGTCGGCGCTGGCCTCGGCGGGAGTGACGCTCAGGTTGCTGAACTCGAACGTGGTATAGGACAGGCCAAAGCCGAAGGGGAAGAGCGGCTTCGTCTGGCTCTGATCGTAGTACCGGTAGCCGAGGAAGACCCCCTCGCCGTACTTCACATCGCGGGTGCCTGGGGCTTCGTAGTAGTTCTGGTACGCCGGGTTGTCCTCAATGCGGCGTTCCCAGCTTATGGGCAGCTTGCCCGAAGGGTTCACGTCACCGAAGAGAATTCGTGGCAAGGCCCGGCCGCCCTCCTGACCGGCATACCAAGTCTGGATCAGCGCCGGGACGCGATCGACCGACTGGCTCGTATCCACGCTGCCGCCGGCCGTCAAGACCAGAATCGTGCGCGGATTCGCGGCGAGCACGGCTCGGATCAGCTCATCCTGACCGGGAGGCAGCGAATACGTGCGATCGGAGCCTTCCGATTCCGTGCGCGGGTTGAAGCCGGCGCACACCACCGCCACATCCGACATGGCCGCGAGCTTAATCGCCTCAGGCTCGAGCATGTCCTCGGCGGGCAGGGCGCCGAGGCTGATGCTGATCCGCTCGCCGGCCGGGACGTAGTCGAGACGGACGGCAATCGGGGCGCCGGCCGGCGCAGACAGGTCGTAGACCCGCGGCGACTGGCCTTCGCTCTCAGGCTGGTGGAGTACCTGTTTGGCGTTGACATAGAGCGTGTAGGCATCCCGCCAGGTGCCTGCAACAATGAACCGTTGCACTCCGGATTTCTTCGGGATGTAGTAGCCGGACCAGCGGATGAACCGCTTGGATAGACTCGGAGTCCCCCAAGCGTTGCTGCCCCACCCGGTTACGGCCGGCGCCGTGGCTTCGCGCTCAGGCTTGCCCGTGAAATCGCCGCGGAACTCCTGCTGAGTGAGACCGGGGTGCTGGCCTCGCGAATCCGTGGAGAAGGCGCGGCCGGCGGCGGAATACCAGCTAAGAACTTCATCCAGGTCTCTCACGCCGCGACTCCAGTAGACCTTTGCGGTCGCCGCCAGGGCGTCGCTCAAGCCCGTGGCGAAGCTTACAGGCGCGAACGCCGTGACCTCTGCGCTGCCGCCTGCCGTCACGACAGCCGGCCAGGCCCCCGGCCCGATGACGGCGATGGAACGGATGCGCCGCGCATCGAGCGGGAGCAGATTGCCTTCGTTTCTGAGCAACACGGCGCTCTTCTCCGCCGACTCGAGGGCCACCTGGCGGGACTGCAGGTCATCGCGCGGAAGCAACAGCTCGGTCTGATCGCGGTCGAGAAGGCCAAACTCCAGAGCGGTTCGGAGAATGCTGCGCACCTTGTCGTCGATAGTGGCGACGGAGACCTTGCCCTGCTGGATGGCGGGCAGAAGCGTCGCCCGGTTCATGAACTTCGCGAAGGGCATCTCGAGGTCGAGGCCCGCGTTGGCGGCGGCGACGCCGTCGTAGGTGGAGGTCCAGTCCGACATCAGGATTCCCCGGAATCCCCACTCCTTCTTCAAGACCTGGAGGTTCAGGAAGGCATTCTGGGTCGCGTGCTCGCCGTTCAGCAGGTTATAGGAATCCATGACCGCGCCAACGTGCGCCTCCTTGACCGCAGCCTCGAAGACAGGCAGGTAGATCTCCCGGAGCGTGCGCTCGTCGAGGATCGAGTTGACGTTGTGGCGGTCATACTCGGAGTTGTTGGCGGCGTAGTGTTTCACCGTGGCAATCACGCCCTGGCTCTGTACGCCCTGAATGTAAGCGACGGCGATCCGGCCGGCGAGGAATGGGTCTTCGCCGTAGTACTCGAAGTTGCGGCCATTCGTGGGCGAACGGTAGATGTTCACGCCCGGCGCCAGAAGAAAGCTGACGCCCCGCGAACGCGCGTCACGTCCCAGCGAAATGCCGACGCGTTTTGCGAGGCCGGTGTCGAAGGAAGCAGCCAGCCCGATACCGGCCGCGTATCCGGTGGTAGGTCCCCAGGTGCGAACGCCCATGGGGCCGTCAGACATTTTGAGCCGGGGAAAGTTGACCTCCGGGACGGCGCATATGAACATGGCGTCAACGCCGCCGATGAGGTCGATCTTCTGCTCGAGGCTGAGCTTGCTCAGCATTTGCTCGACGCGGTTGTCGATGTTGGGGGTTTGCTGAGCCTGTGTTTCAGGCACGAATGCCAGGCCCAGCGCGATTGGGATGAGCATAGTTGCACGCGCACAACGACGGGGAGTGGGTGACATAGTCACCCGCGAGTATAGCAATGCCTGATGCAGTGCGGCGGGTCCGCAATGGTCCGCGGCGGCGGCGCCAGGGATAACGGCGGCGCCGGCTCAGGCGGCCTTCTGGCGGGGCCGCTCCCGCGCGGCCCCTCGACGCTAGGTAAGGGCTAGCCGTTCCGGCCCGTTGCCCCTTGCGCGTCCACCACGGCGATGGTGGCGATGTTGACGATCTCCTCGACCTCGGCGCCGCGTTGGAGGACGTGCGCGGGCTTGCTCATGCCCACCAGGATGGGGCCGATCAGCTCGGCGCCGCCGATCCGGGCCAGCAGCTTGTAGGCGATGTTGCCGGCCTCCAGGTTGGGGAAGATCAGCACGTTGGCGCCGCCCTTCAGCGAGCTGAACGGGTAGCTCTCTTCGATGATCTCCGGTGTGACCGCGGTATCGGCCTGCATTTCGCCGTCGATCATCAGCCCGGGCTCGCGCTGGCGCACCAGCTCCACCGCGCGGCGCACCTTCTCGGCCAACGGGTGAGGCGTGCTGCCGAAGTTGGAGAAGGAGAGCATGGCCACGCGCGGCTCGATGTTGAAGCGCCGCGCCACCTCGGCGGTGCACACGGCAATCTCGGCCAGGTCCTCCGCCGAGGGCTCGATGTTCACCGTGCAGTCAGAGAGGAAGTAGATTTCGCCCTTGGGCGATATGAGCATGTAAAGGCCGGAGACCTTGTGCAGCCCCTCGCGGATGGAAATCACCTGAAGCGCGGGACGAATGGTGTCCGGGTAGTGCTGGGTGAGGCCGGCCACCAGCGCGTCGGCGTCGCCGGTGCGAACCATCATGGAGGCGAAGACGTTACGGTTGAGCATCCACTCCCGCGCTTCGTTCAGCGTGATTCCCTTGCGCTGCCGCAACTGGTAAAGCTCCTGGGCGTAACGCTCGAACTCGGGCGCGTGCGCCGGGTCGAGGATGAGGGATCCCTCCAGGTTGACGTGGCAATCTTCGCTGCGCGCGCGGATGACCTCCTGGCGGCCTAGCAGGATGGGGAGCGCGATCTGCTCCTCCAGCAAAATCTGGGCGGCGCGCAAGATCTTAGTCTCCTCGCCCTCGGGGAAGACCACGCGCATGGGCCGGCGCCGCGCCTTGTGGATCATGGCGCGCATCACCTCGCGCGCCTTGCCCAGCCGCCGCTCGAGCTGCTCCTTGTACTCCCCGATCTCCACCTGCACCTGCGCCACGCCCGTCTCCATGGCGACCCGGGCCACCTCGGAAGCCTCCCAGATGAGCACGCGCGGATCGAAGGGCTTGGGGATGATGTACTCGCGGCCGAACTCGATCCGGTCCACGCCGTAGGCCGCCCGCACCGAGTCGGGCACGTCCTCCTTGGCCAACTTGGCCAGGGCGCGCGTGGCGGCCAGCTTCATCTCGTCGTTGATGGCGGTGGCGCGCACGTCCAGGGCGCCGCGGAAGATGAACGGGAAGCCCAGGACGTTGTTGACCTGGTTGGGGTAGTCCGACCGCCCGGTGCACATGATGACATCCGGCCGGGCTTTGATGGCCACGTCGTAGGGGATCTCGGGATCCGGGTTGGCCATGGCGAAGACAACCGGGTTGTCCGCCATGCCCTTGAGCATCTCGGGGGTGACGCAGTTGCCCGAGGAGAGACCGAGGAAGACGTCGGCGCCGCGGAGCGCCTCGGTCAGCGTACGGGCGCTGGTGTCGCTCTCGAAGCGCGCCTTGTACTTGTTCATGCCCTCGCCGCGGCCGCGGTAGATGACGCCCTTGGTGTCGCACATGACGATGTGCTCGCGCTTCAGCCCCAGCCGGATGTAGTGCTCGGCGCAGGAAATGGCGCTGGCGCCGGCGCCGTTGAAGACCAGCTTGACCTCTTCGATACGCTTGCCGACCAGCTCGAGGGCGTTCAGCAGCGCCGCGCCCGAGATGATCGCCGTGCCGTGCTGGTCGTCGTGGAACACGGGGATCTTCATGCTGCGCTTGAGCTCTTCCTCGATCTCGAAACACTCGGGCGCCTTGATGTCCTCCAGGTTGATGCCGCCGAAAGTAGGTTCCAGCAACTGGCAGGCGCGGATGACCTCGCGGGGATCCTCGGTCGCCAGCTCGATGTCGAACACGTCGATGTCGGCAAAGCGCTTGAACAGCACCGCCTTGCCCTCCATGACGGGCTTGCCGGCCTGGGCGCCGATGTTCCCCAGGCCGAGCACGGCCGTGCCGTTGGAGACCACGGCCACCAGGTTGCCCTTGGCCGTGTACTTGTAGGCCAGCGCCGGCTCGCGCTCGATTTCCTTGCAGGGCACGGCCACCCCGGGCGTGTAAGCCAGGCTGAGGTCGCGCTGGGTCCGGCAGGGCTTCGTCGCGGTCACGGAAATTTTGCCGGCGGGCGGTCTGGAGTGGTACTCCAAGGCGTCTTCTCTGCGAGTTGGCATGAACGGGTTCCCTTCCAGACCAGGGTAGCGCGTGGAGATTCTGACGCAACAGCCTGCCTAGCCCGCGGGTGGGGCCAGAGGTGGCGCCGACCCTTGAGCAGTTCAGATCGGAAGAGCGCTACTGGCGGCGTGCGCAGCGCGCCAGCGCAGCGAGCGCGAGCAAGCCTAGCCCGGCCAGGAAGTTGGAGCCCGGCTCGGGCACGAGCTGGGCGTCGATCCAGTCGGCATACTCGCCGATGCGCGTGTCACCCGCCAGCTCGCCGAACGTGCCGCTCAGGTCGTTGTCGATGTCGCCACCGAGGAGCGCGCAGGACATTCAGACGCCGGGCGACGATGGCGCCGGTGCTGCCGGTGGACGCGCGCTGCGCCCGGCGATCCAGGCCAGCAGGCCCACGAAGGATACCAGGGTCAGGCGCGTGACCGTCACCAGAACCGGACCAGCCAACGATCCGATGTAGACGAAGGGCGTGAACATCACGACGGCGAAAAGCCGCTCTCCGGCAGTTTTTGCCTGCCAATACAGGATGAGCAACCCGGGTATCAGAATCGCGCAATCGTTGACATAGGCGTGGTGACCGATCAAGATGCCGGCGGCTGTCGTCATCGCCAGCCCGTACTCGAACGACATGCGGCGGAACGACCACAGTGCCACGGCGGAGATCCCCACGGCGGACGCAATTTCCAGGGTGAGCCCGTGGGGCATCTGCGCGAAGATGCCGTACAGGTTGGGCATCACGTCTCCGGAAGGGTTGGTAACCGGATCGGTAAGCAAGGCCAGAAACCTCAGCGGCCACCGCAGCCCCCCCGCCAGGAAAGAGACCGCCACCAAGCAGCCGGCGCCGGTAACGAATCCCCTCCCGAACTGCCACAGCCTCTGCGCCACAATCCAGAACGGCACCAGCAGGAAAAGCTGAAACTTCGATGCGCAAAGTGCGAACACCAATCCCGCGGCAAACGGTCTGCCGGCTCGCATGAGACAAACCGCGATGCCGATCACCGCGAGCAGGAAGGAATCGTCCTGGCCTTGCGCCAGCGCGGTGAAGATCGGGAACGACCAACAACAGACCGCTGCCACGGTGGAGCGGCGACCAATCGGCCACAGCCAGATAAACAGCCCCACCGCCA
>JBEKLW010000133.1:0-6650 GCA_050008815.1 Bryobacteraceae bacterium | reverse complement strand
CAGCGTCGGCTTCAGCCGACGGCTCACGTCGGAGCCGCGCCCGCTCCCCGCTCTCCGCTGTTCGCTCGCCCGGTAGGGCGGACCTCAAAATCCGCCATCCGGCCTCCAGACCGCCCCGCCGCCCGGCCGCCCGGCTCCGCCCAAGGCAACTTCACCACCCGAACCCCATGCTGGTCGCACTGGCTGCGCGGCGGCCTGGCGTGCAAGATCGTCCGGTACTGGCAGGTGTCCAGGTGCCGCCACTGCCGCTCCGGTTGCTGGTCGTACGGCCGGCACGACTGGCCGCCCTCCGGGCAAAACCAACTCTGCACATCCTGATGGTCCAGATGGACGTGGACTTCACCCTCGGTCAGCTTCAGCTCCACTCGTTCTACAAACCACGGAGCCCGGATCCCCAGAATCTCTGCGTACAGTTGTCGGTCTTGCATGGCCCCTCATCTTCCCATGCCGAACCGACCGCGTTCCCACTACAAAGCCGGAATTCCCCTTTCTGTAAACCCAGAGACGAGCAATTGATAGTCAGCATCGGGCTGGCACAACGGCGACTTTAGGAAATCGTCAACCGCAGCGTGGGCGGAAGTCTCCATAGCCCCTGGCCATGATCTTGCTTGGGTTTTGCCTTTCAGTATGGAGGCGAGGTGCAGCACCCCTGACCATTCCCCGGCAACTTGCACGCACCAGTTTCGGCCTAAGACATCCATCTTGCACGCTATGTTGGTTGAGCCCATATCGCCCAAATCAAGCCGATTGTCTGAGCACAGAACGATACAATCCTCATTGGCGTTTCGACAGACGGCGGCGATGCAAACAGTCACCGTTGCAGGATACCGCTTATGCTTGACCGGTACAACAAGGGGCCGATTCGGGCGCACGGGCAGGGGCTTGACGCCTAGGGACCACCCTGGATGGCTCAGCGGCATGGCGCACCCCCGCTGAGCGGGCCACTGTTTGAAACTGACCCACTACCATACGCCCTTCAGTTCGTTGACCACATCCGAATGGAATCTAAGCAGCATGTTTCTCGCAATGCTTCCCACCACCAAGACGATCGCCAGAGTACCACCCCACCAGAGAAACGCGGACCATTGTAGGTGATCAGCCAGACTCACAACGAACATGAGGGTCACCCCAGCAAACACGCAGGAAGTGGACACCACGGCAAAGAAACTTCTCTTGGCACGTACAAGGATGGCCGTTAACACGGAAGCAAGCACGATGTACATCAAGAGCTTGAGGCATAAGGCGAGAGTAGTTCCGCGGATCCAGGCCTTCCTTATTTCCGGTGTTGTGAGAGGTAAGACTGTTGTGCGGGAAATGGGAACAGGCTTGACCAGGTCGAACCAGTATTTCTTGGCTGGTCCAATTCCTTCGGTCGTCAGATGCTTTCTGATAAACATCTCAGCCCGCCAGGGCACACTCACATTGCTGCTGGGGCTCGCACCCTGTGGAACATGCAGCATCAATTCGGCCTGGTTCACGACCTTGCTTCCATATGTAGTTGGGTACGTTTGTGACAGCGGTTTGCCCGATCCTGGGTCGGTCAGCTCAAAGCCCGAAATGTGCCCCATCCCCATCCACAGTCTTATCGTAATGGCGTCTCCCGGAGCGATAGCAACCCGGCGCATGCCTGACATGATCGTCTTCCCCATTTGGTCGCGGATCTCTGAGATTGACAAGGTAATCCTTGTGGACGCTTCCCCGGAAGATTCGACTGTATTGAGCAATTCACGAGAGACCGCATAAGAAGGAGTCTCGGGCGTAGGGATGAGGTTGACAATTCCGCCGATAAAGATACCTGCGATGAGCAACAATATCCCTGCTGGGATCGTGACAATCACCTTCGTCCTTGGGTTCATTGGAATCCTCCTTCATATGTGGTCTAACCATTGTTTAGGCCGACCTGCATAAACCCCGTGGCGGTTGGCCTAAGACGAAACGTCCCCCTGGGGCCGCGGGGGGCAAGTGCTTGCACTGCAATGACTTACGCTCCATTCGACAATCTGCCTCCAGAGTCTTAGGCCGACCGGCGGGTTCACGCGCGGGTTAGACCCGGTGCCAGCAGCCCTCCGCGTTAATGGGTGCAACCGAGCCATATCTTCGTGAACACAGCCTCCGCGGCAGCCTTCACTTGAGCTTCGACGGTGTCGGCGAGAAGTACCCCCCAGCCGAGTAAGTCGGGGTGCTGGCCGATCTCTACGGGATCATCGTCGGGTCCAATGACAATCGGGTTTCGACCCGAGTCGATCGCGTCGCCCAGATGCGAATATGCCAGCGGTCTGGTGAAGAAGGCGTAGCGCAGATGCATGAGGAACACCCAGCCGAGTTCGACCTCTGTCCCGCCCGCGTAGCCGCTTTCTGAACCTAGCGTCACAGTCTTCTTCTGCTGGGCCAGCTCCTGACGCAGGATCTGGGCGACGGTATGAGCCACGGCATCGGCAACCTGAAGGCCCAATCGCCGTCTTGAATCCTGTTCTGGCTCGATCGCGACGTCACCCTCGAACTGGGCGCTGGCTAGTGCAGCGTCGGCAAGGGCACGCGAGCGGAACATTCCCTGGTCAAGCACGACACAGAGGCCAGCGCACCCCAGGCCGTTTCGTCGGGCGACGGTCTCAAGAGCCCGAAGCACTTCCTGCCCAAGCCGGTGTCGGTCCGCTGCGGGCGAGATGAGAATGGCGATCTTCGTCCCGGTAGCGGCGATCTCAAGGATCGACTCCCGAGCCCGGCGCATTCTCGGGTCGGCCGCCATCGGAGCGCCACTCTTGAATTCATCGACGCCCGGAACGAGTCCACTTTCCTCGAGCGCCTTCGCGACCTCAGCCTCTATCTCTGGACCAGCGACGACCATTGCAGTGACCACAAACCCGAGACCGTCATGAATGCTCTCGTCAACGAAGACCATCGTCGCTTTCTGGCCAGTCATCATCTGGACGCTTCTCGCCGGGTCTAACTTATGTTTAGGCCGACCTACATAAACTCCGCCGCCACGGTTTGGCCGGGCAACAGCTCCGACCGCAACCCACGACGTGCGGCGAAGTTGTTCATTCGGCCTGGCTTCCCGGAAATCCTGGCGCTCGCGCCTGGGAGACGATTTATCATGCTCCCGCCCAACCTGGAAGTCAATAACACAGAGGCCAGCCGGGCTGTTTCCGCTCCTTGGATGTCATTCACCGCCGGCGGTCGAGACGACGTAGCTGCCAAGCCGGAGCCTCAGATCAGCCTGAGGGATGGGAGCGAAAGGATCCTTTCGTTGCGGAACCCGTAACGAAACTATAGGCCACTTTCCTTTCGTTACGCCAGCCGGGGATGCCCCGGGTTCCACAGCGGCGCTAACCGCGCGGCATGGCGGCTTGCGCCGCAGAGGCAGTATGTCACTGACGTGGGAACACGGAGCCTGACCCGTCTTCCCGCGCCCGCCCGGAGCCGGAGGCCGCAACTACTCCTCTTCCTCCTCGACGCCGGCTTGCGCGGCCTTGGCGGCGGCGATTACCTTCTCGGCCTGCTGCTGGGGGATGAAGTCGTAGTGGCTGAACTCCATGGTGAAGGAGGCCCGCCCCTGGGTCATGGAGATCAGGTCGTTCTGGTAGTTCAGCATCTCCGCCATGGGGACCTGCGCCCGGACGATTTGCGTGCCGATTCGGGTGTCCATGCCGGAGATGCGGCCCCGGCGTTGGTTGAGGTCGCCCATCAGGTCGCCGGCGTATTCGACCGGCGCCTGGATCTCGACGTTCATGATCGGCTCGAGCAGCGCCGGCTTGGCCTGCTCCATGGCCGCCTTGAAAGCCTTGCGGCCGGCCAGCTTGAAGGAGAGCTCCGAGGAATCGACGTCGTGATAGGAGCCGTCGTAGAGCGTCACCCTGAAATCCACCACCGGGAAGCCGGCCAGCGTGCCTTTTTCGGCCGCCTCGACGACGCCCTTCTCGACAGCGGGGATGAAGTTTCTAGGGATGGAACCGCCGAAGATGTCGTTGACGAACTCGAAGTTGCCCCCGCGCGGCAGAGGCTCCACCTTGATCCAGCAGTCGCCGAACTGGCCATGGCCGCCGGTCTGCTTCTTGTGGCGGCCCTGAACGTCGGCCGTGCCGCGTATGGTTTCGCGGTAGGGGATCTTGGGCGACTTCAGGGTGACGTCCACGCCGTAGCGTTTCCGCAGGCGGCTGACGATGACCTCGACGTGCTGCTGGCCGCTGCCGGCCAGCAGGAACTCCTTAGTCTGGGGATCGCGGTACCAGCGCAGCGACTGGTCCTCCTCCAGGATCCTCTGGATGGCGTTGCCGACGCGGTCTTCGTCCTGCCGGGATTTGGCTTCGATGGCGTAGGCGATCGAGGGCTCGGGAAGCTTGACCGGGGGGTAGGCGATCGGCGCCGACTTGTCGGCGAGGGTGTCGCCGGTGAGCGTGTCCTTGAGCTTGGCCACGGCGCCGATGTCGCCCGCGTGCAGCTCGGTCACCGGCTGGATGGTCTTGCCCATCAGGCAGCCGATGTGGGCGAGCCGCTCGGCGCTGCCGCTGCGGGCGTTGCTCAGGTTGGCGTCGTTCTTCAGCACGCCGGAAAAGACCTTGAAGTAGGAGACGCGGCCGGCAAACGGGTCGGCGATGGTCTTGAAGACGAAGGCCGAGACGGGCTCGGCATCGGAGACCTTGCGGGCCATCTCCTGCTCGCCGCTGGCGCCCTTGACCTCGCCGCGCACGGTCGGATCAGGCAGGTTCTCGGCGATGAAATCCAGGATGAGGTCGGCGCCGGCGTTGCGCGAAGCCGCGGCGCACAGCACCGGGAACAGGCGCCCTTCGAGCACCGCCAGCCGCAGGCCTTCCAGCATGTGCTCAGGCGAGAGCGAGCCCTGCTCGAAGAACTCCTCCATCAGGGCGTCGTTGCCCTCGGCGATCATCTCGACCAATGCCTCGCGGGCCTTGGCGGCGGCGCCGGCCAGCTCGGCCGGGATCTCCTCCTGGACGCCTTTGCCGTCGCCGTCCAGCGTGTAGGTGTATGCCTTGAGACGCACCAGGTCGACGACGCCGCGGAAATCGCGCTCGCTGCCGATGGGCAACTGGATCGGCACGGCCGTGCGGCCGAAGTTCGCGTTGATGCTCTCGAGCGCCCGCTCGAAGCTGGCCCGCTCCCGGTCCAGCTTGTTGACAACCAGCGCCCGGGGCAGGCGATAGTCTTCCGCGAAGCCCCACACCTTCTCGGTCTGGACCTCCACGCCCGCCACCCCGTCCACCACCACCAGGGCGGCGTCGGCGGCCACCAGCGCGGCCCGGGTGTCGTTGATGAAGATATTGAATCCGGGGGTATCAAGCAGGTTGATCTTGGCCTTCTGCCACTCGGCGAAGGCGATGCCGGTGGAGATGGTCACCTGGCGCTGGACTTCGTCGTCGTCGAAATCGGTGACGGTGTTGCCCTCCTCCACCCGGGTGAGGCGGTTGGTGGCTCCCGAGGTGAACAGGATCGCGGCGGCCAGCGAGGTCTTGCCGCTGTTGCCGTGCCCGATCAAACCTACGTTCCGGATGTCCTTGCTGTCGTATACCTTCACAGTGAGTGCTCCGTGTCACCTCAGGGCGTCCGGCGCCGCGGCAAGCTCAAGCCAGGCAGACGGAACCGTGGGGGGCGTGGTGGACGGCGAAAGCCGCTCCAAGATGAGGATGGTAGCACAGTCAGCCGGGCGGGTACCCGCACTCTCCCGCGACCTGGGACAATGGGTGCGCATCCAATCGGCGAGGAGGGCTTTGCGTGATGAGCTGGACGAGGTCATGTTTGGGCGCCGGCGTACTCATGGCGGCAATTGCGCTGGCTCAGCCGCCCGCTCCGGTGGTTTACGAGATCCGCCCGTCACCTCAAGCGCGTTTTTCACTCGAGGTGTTCAAGACCGGCGTTATGAATGGAAAGAAACACGTGTTTCTTTTCGGGGATTACCACGGGCGTCTGCACTTCGACCGGACCTCGCCGGCGAACTCTGGCATGGAACTGACTCTGGAAGCAGCGAGCGCCGTGTGCCAGGATACGTGGGTCAGTCCAAAAGACCTAAAGAAGGTCCAGAAGCAGGCCTTCGAGATGATGGACGTGACCCAGCATCCTCAGCTCTCGTTCTCCTCACAGCGGATTGTTCCACTGGGTGGCAACCGGTTTCAAGTCGAAGGCCTTCTGAACATCAGGGGGATCGCCAAGCCGGTGACCGTGACCGTGACGCTTGCCGAGCAGGGCGATGACACGCTAGTGTTCAGCGGCGGCGCGGAAGTCCGGATGCAAGACTACGGGCTCAAGCCGCCTTCCGCTGCCCTCGGCATGGTCGGCACGAAGAACGGAATGAACGTGGCGTTCGTGCTGCAGGCGAAGCGGGTCGGGCCCTAGCCCGGATGTTTCACCACGATCGTAGCGACAAAAACCGGGGCCAGACACCACTTTTCGCGCTCCAGGTTCGCTGAAGACAATGGACTCGCGCGAGCGAAAAGTGGCTGTCTGTACCCGGTTTTTGTGACCGCCCACCCGTGCCACGGGCTGCTATCGCGCGCCGCAGCAGATTGCTGGTGAAACATCCGGGCTAGCCCGATCTTCTCACACCGTTCGAAGCGAGGCGCCGCGCGAGGCCGGCAGATTCAAGGCGCGCGACGGGGTGAGCCCGCAGGCGTACTTGAACAGTACGTCGAGGACTCACC
>JBEKLW010000132.1:0-6659 GCA_050008815.1 Bryobacteraceae bacterium | reverse complement strand
ACCTGCCCGACCTTGGGCGCCGTGAAGGTCACGGTGTAGTCGGCGCGCACGGTCTCGCCCTCGCTCGCCGCCGAGTCGCTCTGAAGGCCGGAGGGAACATCGATGGCCACAACGCTGGCCAGCGGAAAGCCGGTGTTGATCTCGCAGATGAGTTCGAGCATGCGGCCCGCCGCCGGGCCCTTGAGTCCGGTGCCCAGCAGCGCGTCGATCACGATGGTGGCGGCGCGCATCTCGGGCCGGATGGCGCTCTCGACGGGGCAGCCGCAGGCCTGGAGCATGCGGTAGTTCTCGAGCGCCTCGCCCCGCAGCTCCTCGAGCGCGCCGGCTACCACGACCCAGAGAGCGCGCGGGCGGATGCGCGTGAAGAGTTGGCGGGCGACCACCATGCCGTCGCCGCCGTTGTTCCCCTTGCCGCAAAGGATGGCCACGCGGCGCCCGGCCAGCGGCGCGAAAGTCTCGGCCAGGAACTCGACCACGCGGTGGCCGGCGTTCTCCATCAGCACGACACCCGGGACGCCGAGCTCGATGGTGCGGCGGTCCACCTCGCGCATCTGGGCGGCGGTCAGCACCTTCACGTCCGCACCCCCGTCAGGACCGCCTCGAGCTTCCGGAGGTTCTCGTGCTCGCCCATGACCACCAGGTAGTCGCCGCCATCCAGCACGGCTTCGGCCGGCGGGTTGAAGATCATCTCGCCGCGGGCCTTGCGGATGGCAAGCACGATAACGCCGAGGTCACGGCGAACTTGAATCTGCTTGAGGGATTTCGAGACCAGCTCCGAGCGCTCCGAGACGCGCACCTGCTCGAGGTTGACGTCCAGGCCGATGTTCCCCGTGGCCACGTCGAGGAACTGGACGACGTGCGGGCGCACCAGCGCGAGCGCCAGTTGGTGGCCGGCGTTGGTGTAAGGCGCGAAGATCGTGTCGGCGCCGGCGCGGCGCAGCTTGTCCTCGGCATCCTCCTCGCTCACGCGCGCGGCCACCATCAGCCCGGGGTTGAGCGTCTTGGCCGAGAGGATCAGGAACAGGTTGTCGGAGTCGGTGGCCAGCGCGGCCACCAGCCCCTTGGCCCGGCGCACGCCCGCGTCCTCCAGCGTCTGGTCGCGGGTGGAGTCGCCGGCCACGGCCAGCAGGCCCGCGCGGAGCGCCCGTTCGATCCTCTCGGGGTTGCGGTCCACCACTACCATGGGCACGCCGGTCTGCTGCAACTCGCGGGCGGCGGCCCGGCCCACGCGGCCGTAGCCGCATACGATGTAATGCTTCTCCAGCTTGTCGATCATGCGTTTCATCCGTCGCTTGCCGAAGAACTCACCCAGCTCCATCTCGATCACCGTCTGCACCATGGCGCCGATCGCGAAGAACAGCGTCGTAACGCCGAAAGCGATGAGGAAGGAGTTAAACACGCGCCCTGCCGTGCTGAGGTCATGCACCTCGCGGTAGCCGACCGTTGTGATCGTGGTCAGCGTCATGTAGAAGGCGTCGAAGGGATTCCAGCCCTCGATCAACGTGAAGCCGGCGGTGCCCGCGGCGAGCGCGGTCACGATCGCCAGCACGATCAGCAGCAGGCGGCGCTTCAGCCGATCCATAGCGGCCTCACACCATCCGGGCTAGCAGCAGCGTCATATCGTCCTGCAATTCAGGTGAGCCTGTCCACTGCTCGACGGACTCGAGCACCGCCTGGATGATGTCGCTGGAGTCCCGGGCGGCGTTCTTGATCACGAGTTCCGTCAGGCGGCTCTCGCCGAACATCTCGCCGAACTCGTTCTCGGGCTCGGTGACGCCGTCGGTGAAGCAGACCAGCAGGTCGCCGGACCGGAGCTGCGCCGCGCTCTCGCCGTATTCGGCGAAGGAGAACGCGCCCACGACGGTGCCCGTGACCTCCAGCCGGCAGGCCGTGCCCTCGCGGACCAGGATGGGGGGCAGGTGCCCGGCGTTGGTGTAGGTGAGCAGGCCCGTATCCTCGTCGTAAACCGCCATCAGGAAGGTGGCGAACTTCTCCGGCGGTGTGAAAGCGAAGAGCTGCTGGTTGAGCCGCCCCACCAACGCCGCCGTCGAAGGCGGGGCCGCCCGCATCGTGCTCCCGGCGGCCAGGATCAGCTCGCTGCCGGCGCACAACTGCGTGCGCATCGTCGCTTGCACCGTGGCCATGAGCAGCGCCGCCGAGATCCCCTTGCCAGCGACGTCGCCGATGGCCAGAGCGAGCCTGGAGTCCTCCAGGCCGACGTAGTCGTAGTAATCGCCCGAGACCAGCCGCGCCGGCCGGCAGGCCGCCGCCAGCTCCAGCGTCCTCGAGACCGGGACACTCCTGGGGAAGAGCTGGTTCTGGACCTCGCGCGCGATCTCCAGCTCGGATTGCAGCCGCTCCTTCTCCTTGGCGACATGCAAGAGCCGCTGGACGTTCTCGGTCATGCTGTTGAAGGAGTCGCTCAGCTCGGCGAGCTGGTCCTTGCCGTGGACTTCGATGCGGTGCGAGAAATCGCCCTCGCGGACGCGCAGCGTGCCCCGATACAGGTTGTGAACCGCGCGCGTGATGGTGCGGGTGAGGCGGATGCCGATGAGCACCGAGACGAGCTCGACGATCAGGAACGCCACCGCCACCGCGACCGAGGCCGTCCACAGCGCCGTGGCGATGGTCATGCCCCGGCGCCATTCCAGCTTTTGCGGGACGACGGTGCGCAGCACGGCCGACATCCGGGTGCTGAGGAACAGCTTGTCATTGTCGTAACGGCCGGGCGATTCCCAGACCGCGATGGGGACCACGGTCGGGTGGGTGATGTCGGAGTCGAAAACGTTCTCGGGAGGCGGAATGCGGCTGGCCACGGGGGCCCCCCCGGCCGGCAGCGCCTCGGAAGTGGCGTCGGGGCGCAGCAGAGCAAGGTCGCCGGAGACGGGGATCATCTGGTCGAGCGCGCGCTGCGTTACCGGCACCAGCATGACGACCTCGGCCGAGTCGCGGACGGCGTGCGCCCAGAAGTACAGACTGCCGCCCTTGCGGACCAGGCCGCTCGCCTCGCCCCAGCCCGGCGGAGGCGCCGACAGCCTGGTTTGCTCCGGGTACTGCCACAAGTTTGCGCCATCGCGGACCAGCACCTCCAGGTCTGGGAAGCGGCGCAAGAGGGAGGAAGCCAGCCACTGGGCGCGCCCGGTCCGTGCGGAGGGTTGCGTCCAGGCCAGGCCGCGGGTCAGGTCGAGCAGGTCCGACGTCTGCCGCTCCAGCTCATTGGTAACGAAATACGCGGCCACCTGGCCCGCGAACAGGCGCGCTCCCGACCAGGCCAGCAAGGCCAGGAGCACGACCGGCACGACGGCGATGAACAGGTAGGCGACCAGCAGGCGGTAGCGCAGCCGCCAAATGGCCGCCTTGACGAGCCGGACCAGCCACTTGATCGCGACCAGCAGGGTCAGCAGCGAGGCCGTCAGGGCGAGCAGCAGGCCCGTGTCGCTCGCCGGGCGCGCGTAGCCGGCGGCCAGGGCAGCCACCAGGAAAACGAAGCAGGCGTAGTCGAGCCAGCCGAGCCTGCGAAGCATTGATTTCAGGCGGAACGGCATGGCGGTTCAGGCGGCGAGCGGGCGCCGCCATTTCTCCGGCGGGGCGCACGGGCGTCCCTTGGCTTGCCCCAGCCCTGGCGGAATCCCAGCGGCCTGGGCGGCGACCACGAGGTTCGGGGGCCGTCTCGGAATCCTGTCCGGCCGGCGGCCGCGGCAGCCCCGCCCGGCAAGCCCGATCACGCCGACACGACCACTCCGCATCGTCACGGCGTAATTGTAGCACTCACAGCCAGCGCAGCCCCGCTGCGGGGCCCGACGGCCCGCCCGCACTCCGTCTGAAATCCGTCCGTACGCAGACCGGGCTGCCAGCTGGAGGCGTCCTTCGCTGGAATCGGCGCGGAGACACCGCTCACCGGCCGGGTGCGCCAGCCTGGAGGCTGGCTGGCGGCTCTAGAGAGCCGCCCTACGCGGCTTGGTAGGGCGGGACTCCAGTCCCGCGGCTCGGCCTCCAGGCCGAGCCTGGCATTACGTCCGGATTGCGGGCTGCGCCCCGACGGCCAGGAGGCGGCCGGGCAGCAAGGGCTTCCTCTTCAAGGAGGCGCCGTTGTCGTAGAGCGCGCGGGCGATGGTGGCCACTCCCTTGCCGAAAGGACTGGTTGGGGGCGCCGGCCGGCCCTCCAGGAGCGCCTTGCGGAGTGTTTGCCCGTCGGCTGGCAGCGCTGCGAAGATCTGCACCTTCAGCGCGTCCTGGACCGCGTCACACCGCAGACCCGTCTTGGCCGAGTAGCGGTTCAGAATGATGCGCACTCTGCGGCGGGCCACGCCGTTTTCCTCCAGGTAGCTCAAGGCCTGCTGTGTCGCGTACAGCGCCGGCAGCTCGCCGGTCGTCACCATCAGGAGGTGCTGAGCGGAGCGGGCCAGCGTGAGGTTCCACTCGCCGAAAGCGCCGTTGCTATCGAGCACGATGGCATCGTAGGCCAGGCGAGCCGAGCAGACCAGCGGCGCGCAGTCCAGCGGTTCCGCCAGGAAGTCGACGGGCTTCTGCGGAGCCAGCAGCACGTCCACGCCGTTCGAGGGGACCGTTACGGTCCTCCAGACCTCCGCGTTCAGCGCCTCCCGGTGATTCAGCACGTCCAGGAAGCTGTACTGCGACTTGAGGTTCAAGTGGAAGGCGAGGGTGCCGGCGAGGCCGTCCAGGTCCGCCAGAAGCACCCGGCCGCTTTTGAGCCGCCTTAGAGCATGCGCCAGGCTGACCGCCAGCGCGGTGGCGCCGGAACCACCTTTGCCGGGCATCACGCAGCAGACGTCCGCCGACCGGCCGGCGCCGCCCAGCTCAACGCCCAAACGGCTGAGCTTCTGCGCTACGAGGCACAGATCCTGGCTTGTGGCCGGCAGGACGAGGAATTCGGCCGCTCCGCCGCGGAGCGAGCGGAGGATCAGGTCCGGGTCATTGTCGGCCAGTAGAGCCACCACCGGCCGCTGCGGCGGGTCGCCGGCGAGCCGGCCGAGCAAGCGCAGCGCGACCTCTTGATCCGACGAAACGTCGAGGAAACAGACGGTGGCGGTCGGCTTCGAGACGCCCTCGGCGGAGGCGACGACTTCCGGATAGGCCCGCAGAACGGTGAGCGCCACGGCGGGAAGCGCACGCGTGAGCGCCTCGGTCATGTCGGAGAGGACGCGACGATCCGGGGAGATCAGCAGTGCTCGCGATTCACGGGTTGGCGTCGCCTCGGGCATGGTCCGACCGTCGGAATGGTCCTGCTTGACACATCGGCTCAGCCGCGGCTGGCTTTAGGTGCCTCACCCGCCGCTGGCCCGCTGGTGCTGTTATGCTGATTCCGTGTCCATGCTGATTCGAGCGCTGCTGCTGGCCCTGTGTGCCTCCACGGCGTTTGCCCAGGCGCCGCCGCTGGTGCGAATACTCGCCGGGGAGATGGAGCGCAACTTCCACTCCCTGCGGGAGAGAGGCGATCCGCCGCCGTACTACATAGCTTACGAAGTGACCGAGACCGAAGCGGCGGGGGTCAGCGCCTCCCTGGGCGCGCTCAAGTCCAACCGCTCCGGGCGCAGCCGCGTGCTGGACGTCACGGTGCGCGTCGGCAGCCCGAAGCTCGACAACTACCACCGCGTCCGCGACTCTCGCGCTCAGTTTGCGGCTGCCGTTCCGCTTCCGATCGAGGACAACGAAGTTGCCATCCGGCGCATCCTGTGGCTCGAGACCGACCGTGTCTACCGGGCCGCCGCCGAGCGCCTGATCCAGATCAAGGCGAACCTCCAGATGAAAGCCGCCGAGGAGGACGACTCGGACGACTTCTCCAGCCAGGAGCCGGCGGTCTACTCCGAGCCCGTGGGGCGGCTCAACTTCCCGGTGGATCAGGCCGCGGCGCGGGCGCGCAAGCTCTCCGCCGAGTTCGCCCGTTTTCCGGCCGTGCTGACTTCCTTCGTCAGCATTACGGCGAACCGCGAAACGAAGTACTTCGTTAACACCGAAGGTACGCGTTTGCAGCACGGCCGCGGCTTCGCCAGCGTGACCTTCGGCGCGCGAGCCAAGGCGCCGGACGGCATGGACATCTTCGACAGCGACATGCTCGACGCCGAGGACATCGCCGGCTTGCCGAGAGACGAGGAGATCCTCAAGGGGATCGATCGCGTGGGGGCGATCACGACGGCCATGCTGCGCGCCCCCGTCGTGGATCCGTACGTCGGCCCGGCGATCCTCTCTGGCCGGGCCGCCGCCGTGATGTTCCACGAGATCTTCGGCCACCGCATCGAAGGCCACCGGCAGAAGGACGAAACCGAGGGCCAAACCTTCACCCGGAGCGTCGGCACGAAGGTGCTGCCGGAATTCTTGTCGGTGGTCTTCGACCCGACCCGGCGCGAGTTCGAGGGGCGATCGCTGAGCGGCTCGTATCTGTACGACGACGAGGGCGTCAGCGCGCGGCCGGTCACGGTGGTTGACCGGGGTGTGCTCAAGACGTTTTTGATGTCGCGCTCGCCGATCCGCGGTTTCGACCACTCCAACGGCCACGGCCGGCGCCAACAGGGCTTCGAGGTCGTGTCGCGTCAGTCGTCCCTGTTTGTCGAGGCCGCCGAGCAGGCGCCCGATGCGAAACTGCGCCAGATGCTGCTCGAGGAAGTGCGCCGCCAGAACAAGCCCTATGGGCTCTTCTTCCA
>JBEKLW010000131.1:0-6877 GCA_050008815.1 Bryobacteraceae bacterium | reverse complement strand
GCAATCGACCGCTTCGACGGCGATGATCGTGATCTCCTCAGGGGCGTTGAGGCCGAGCTGGCGGGCCAGGCGCAGCGCGTCGAACAAACCCATACCGTGGGGGCAATCGGCGGCCGAGCGCGGCAGGTCCTCTTCGCGGAGCACGTAGATGGCGCCGGGGGCGGCGTGGCCGGTCTGGACGGTATCGACCACGATCAGGCGGGAGCAATCCAGGATGTAGTCAAGCAGGTGCAGGCCGGATGCGGAACTGGAAACCACCTCCACCTTATCGGGCGGGAACAGCCCGGCGAGCTGCCGCGCGGCCAGGATTCCGAAGGCGTCGTCGCCGAGGATCTCGTTGCCGAGTCCCAGGACGCGCACCGGCGCCGGCATGCGCTCAAGTCCTCGAGATCCGGCCGTCGGCGTCGCGCCGGAGCGTGCTCACGACCTCGCCGCCCCGGTCCCGCACGGTAACCAGCAGGGGCATCGAGCCGGGCAGCGAATGCGTGGCACAGCCCAGGCAAGGATCGTAGGCGCGGAAAGCCATCTCGACCATGTTCAGCAGGCCGTCGGAGACCTCTTTGCCCGAGATAAGACCCTTGGCGGCCTTGTCGACGCTCATGGCGATGCGCGCGGCGTTGTTCTGCGTGGCCACGATGAGGTTGGCCTTGGTGATCAGACCGCGCTCGTCGGTGGCGTAGTGGTGGATCAGGGTCCCGCGCGGCGCCTCGACGATGCCGACCCCTTCGGTGGGCGTCGCGGTCGGGATGGTGCGCACGTTGGGATCGATGATCTCGGGATCCGCAGCCAGCTCCTGCATCCTTTCGGCGGCATAGAGCAGCTCGATGACGCGCGCCCAGTGGTTAGCAAGGGTGTGGTGCACGGGCTTGCCCAGCGTCGCCACGTACTTCTCATAGGCGGCCTGGGCCAGCGGAGTGGCGAAGCCGTCGATCACGTTCAACCGCGCCAGGGGAGCCACGGAGTAGACGCCGCTGGCGGCGCCCTCCTCGAGGCCCTGCCAGCCCAGCGGCTTCAGGTAGGTGAACTTCATGTAGGTCCACGGCTCGGTGCGCTCGGCCACGTAGTCGAGGTACTTGGAAGCCGGGAACTTGGCGTACTCCTGGCCCTCGGGCGCCACCACGCGCATTTGCCCGTCATAGAAGTTCAGGCGGTTCTGCTCATCCACCATGCCCATGTAGTAGGTGCGGTGGGTGAAGGCGTCCGAAGTGATGAGGCTGACGTACTCCGGGTTGCCGAGGACGATCTTCTCGAAGGCCCCGAGCGTGAACTTGGCGAACTCGACCGCTTCGGCCGCCACGGCCTGGAACTGCTTCTGGTGCTCGGCGGTGAGCCGCTTGGCGACGCCGCCCGGCAGGCCGAAGACCGGGTGCACGGCCTTGCCGCCGGCCAGGGCGGTGAGGTCGCGCAGCTTCTTCCGCATGGAGATGACCTGCTTGCCGACCTCGAGGCCGACCTTGGCCACCACGCCGAGCACGTTGCGTTCGGCCTTGGGCGCCTGCGGGCCGACGATGAAATCCGGGCCGCCGAGGAAGTAGAAATGCAGCGCGTGGTCCTCGGTCATGAAGGTCGAGTAGATCAGTTCGCGGATCTTGCGGCCGGCCGGGGGCGGCGTCACGTGATATAGCGCGTCCAGGGCCTTGGTGGCGGCCATGTGGTGCGCGGTGGGGCAGACGCCGCAGATGCGCGAGGTGATCTGCGGCATGTCCTCGGCCGGGCGGCCCTGCGCGAAGTTCTCGAAGCCGCGCAGCTCGGGCACCTGGAAGTAGGCGCGCTCGACCGCGCCCTGGGGATCGAGGAAGATCTCGATCTTGCCGTGGCCCTCCAGCCTGGTAACAGGGTCGATGGTGATGCGGCGCCGCAGCGGCGCTTCCAAGGTATCAGGCATTGCTTAGATCCTCTTCCTTTGGAGCAGCGAGGCCGGCAGGCTGTAGCGGTAGAAAGAGCCCACCGGGTCGGGGATCTTCGAAAGGATGGCGGCGATTCCGGCCTCGTCGTCGCTGGCCGCCAGCGAAGCGATACCCGAGAGGGCCTTGGCGCCGTAGTCGCGGACCCGGCTGGTGGGGCCGAAGCAGCCCGTGCAAGGCATGTTGCCCTCGATGCAGCGGGCGCCACAGCCGCTGCGCGCGGCCACGCCCAGGCACAGCAGTCCCTGCGCCAGGATACACTTCTCGGGGTCGATCTCGACCTCGTGCGGCCGGTGGAAGGCTGGGATGGCGAGCTTCTCGGGCTTGGAGTCCTTGCGCGGGCAGTCTTCGCAGAGCGCGTGGTCGGGGGCCAGCACCGTGCCCTTGGGAGGCAGGTTGCCGCCCAGCAGCGCCCCGACGGCCTGCTGCAGCAGCTCGGGAGTGGGCGGGCAGCCGGGGACGGAGTAATCCACCTCGATGACCTGGTCCAGCGTGCGCACCGTGTCCCAGAAAACCGGCAGCGTTAGGGCGTGCCCGTTCGATTGGAACTCGGTCTGGGGGATGGCGCCGTCGCCGCCGCCCTGGCTCGGGGCTTCCTTGTAGACCGCCTGGAAAATGGTCTCGCGGTTCCAGAGGTTCCCCAGGCCGGGGACCCCGCCGAGCTGCGCGCAGGCGCCGAAGGCGATCACGTACTGCGACTTCCTGCGCAGCAGGCGGACCCACTCCTCCTGCTCGGAGTTGCGGATGGCGCCATTGATGAAGGCCGCGGTGATAGAGCCGTCCGGCAGGGCCTCGACATCGGTCTTCTTGAAGTCCAGCGCCACGGGCCACAACACGATGTCCACCGCGGCAACCACGTCGAGGATGGCCGCGCCCAGATCCACGACCGCTTCCTCGCAGCCGCCGCAGGCAGCGCACCAGTAGAAGGCGACTTTGGGTTTCATTGAGCGACCGCCTCTCCGAGGGGGGCTGGCGCAGCCTCCGCCACCGCTCCCTCAAGGCCGCGGCTGGGTTCCGCGTCGTCGGCCTCCTCAACCGCAACTTCCTCGGCGGCGTGCATCACGGCAAGCGGCTCGAGGTTCAGCGGCCCCAGCGCCTTGAGCTTGGCCACCATGTCTTCCATGACCACGCGGACGCGGTCGCCCTCGGCCGCCGAGATCCACTCCAGGCGGAAGCGGTCCTCCTCGATGCCCAGGTCGCGGAGCACGCGTCGCAGTATGCTCACGCGCCGCAGAGTCTTGTAGTTGCCTTCCTGGTAATGGCAATCGCCGGGGTGACAGCCGCCGATGAGCACGCCATCGGCGCCCCGCGCGAAGGCGTCGAGCACGAACTGCGGGTCCACGCGGCCGGAGCACATCACGCGAATCACCCGCGCGTTGGGCGGGTACTTGATGCGCGAGGTGCCGGCCAGGTCGGCCGCCAGGTACGTACACCAGTTGCAGAAGATTGCCACGATCCGCGGCTCGAAGCCGCCACTGCTCGCCGTCTTGACGCTCACGAGTTCAGACATGAGCAAGCACTCCTTCGATCTTCTCGTCCGCGAACAGGTTCTGCTGCATCGAGTAGGTGGGGCGGGCAGCGACGCAGGCGCCGCAACCCTCGCACGGCGCCGGGTTGACCTCGGGCTTCCCTGCGCCCTCTCTCAATTTAAAGGATAGCGCCATACGGGCCGAGAAGCACGCAGGTCCGGCAGCCCGAGCCGGCGACGCTGGATCCTACTCAGACGCGCGCAGAAAGCCAGCGATGCGATGTGCGCACGCCGCCGTCACGGAGCGTTGCCTTGCATGGCCTGCCTGAAGAACTCCCCGGATTCCGTAAGCGCGAAGGTGTCCCATGAGGTAATCAGCGGTGGCCCCCATTCCGGATCGAACACCCAGCAGACCCACCCGATGCCCTTGCCCTCGAGATACTTGATGATCGCGGCCCCGTACTCGCCGTTGTCGGCCCGGCCTTCCCTCCCCAGCGTGAACCCGAATTCGGTTGCCAGAACGGGGAACTGAGCGGCGGCGAAGCCGAAATCCTCCTCCCACTTCGGCTCCCACGGCTTGGATCTCTTGTGCGGGTAGGGATGCGTGACATAGCCGATGCCCTCAGCCTCCACCGGGTTGATCTGCAGCGGCGTCAGATCGTACGCCCAATCGAAGCCCGCCACCAGCGGGATGGTCTCCCGATCGTAGGCCCTAATCAGAGAGATGAGGTCTTCATTGATGCGCTTCCACTCATCCCAGGACATCCGCCCAAGCTGGCCGAAAAACAGTGTCGGCTCGTTGAAGAGCTCGTAGAACGCCACGGTGTTGTTTCCGGCATAGTGCCTGGCGACGGTCCGCCAGAAATTGAACGTCTCCGCCATCGAGGTCTCATACATGGGGTCCTGGAAAAGCCCCGCCTTCAGGTTGCCGATCGAATGCCAATCCACCATGACGTACATTCCCAGTTCGGTGCACCATTCCACGGCCTGATCGAGCAGCGCGAGGTATCCCGCGGGGGTCCTTTCCCGCCATGCGATGGGATGCACCGGAATCCGGACCACACGCGCGCCCATCTGTTTGACCCTGACAAAAAGCTCCCTGTTCCAGCGTCCCTGGTTCGCGATCTTGTCGGGATCCGAGATTGCCAGCCCGCGGAACAGCACGGGATTCCCTTGCGGGTCGACAAACCGGTTTCCCCGGACGGAGATCAACGGCAGCTTGCGGGCGTTCGGGCTCTTGAGTGGTTCTCCGACAGGACGGTCATTCCACCACTGATGAATCTTGGGGGCCGGGGTGGTCTGCCCAACCGCCGCGTGGGAGCCGCACAGCAGCGCCAGGCTGACCGCAACACTACCTATCCGTGTTCTCATTCGACACCTCATTCCTTGTCCAGCGGTTTCCCATTCTAGCCTTTCCGGTGGGTCACAGCCCGGAGAGCGTCCCAGCGCGCCGTAATCCGCCCGTAGTCGCAGGCTCGGCCTGGAGGCCGAGCCGCGGGACTGGAGTCCCGCCCTACAATCAAGCCGCGTAGGGCGGCTCTCCAGAGCCGCACGCCAGCCTCCAGGCTGGCGCCCCCGCCGGGTGGGCACGCGTCTGAGTTCGTCCCTGCTGCGCGTGCTTGCGGACGGATTACGGGCGCGCCGCAACGGCAAGAACAGCCCGGAAATGGGGCAAATTGTGACTGTCCCCGGTTTCGGCATACACTATCAAGCAGCATGCAAACACTGTTGCCTCTCGTCTTTCTGATCGGTGCCCTAGCGGTCTTCGCGGCGGATGACGATCATCCTACGCTGGCCCTCGGTTCCCAGGCGCCCGACTTCTCGCTTCCCGGTATTGACGGCAAGGTACACACGCTGGGCGACTACTCCGCCAGCCGCGTGCTCGTGGTCGTCTTCACCTGCAATCACTGCCCGACAGCCCAGCTTTACGAGGGCCGGATCAAGAAGCTGGTGGCGGACTACCAGTCGAAGAGCGTGGCGTTCGTGGCCATCGAGCCGAACAGCCCCGACGCCGTTCTGCTCAGCGAGCTGGCGTACACGGACGTGGGCGACGGCTTCGAGGACATGAAGATCCGGGCCGAGTACCGGCACTTCAATTTCCCCTACCTCTACGATGGCGAGACCCAGGCGGTGGCGCGGGCCTACGGACCGAAGGCCACGCCGCACGTCTTCATCTTCGATGAACAGCGGAAGCTGCGCTACGAAGGACGCGTGGACGACAGCCAGCGCGAATCGCTGGTCAGGACCCAGGACACCCGCAACGCCATCGACGCGCTTCTGGCGGGCCAGCCCGTGGCGGTGCCTCACACCGGCGTCTTCGGCTGCTCCACCAAGTGGAAGTCGAAGCAGGCGGCCCGCCTCGCGGAGCTGAAGAAGATCGAGGCCGAGCCGGTCGAGCTTGCGGCGGCGAGTCCGGCCGACTTGAGGCAATTGCGCGCGAACGCCACCGGCGCGGGCGCCACCGGCGCGGGCGCCTCTGGCAAGCTGCTGTTGGTGAACTTCTGGGCCACCTGGTGCGGGCCGTGCATGACCGAGCTCCCAGAGCTCGAAACCACCTATCGCATGTTCCGCCGGCGCGACTTCAACTTCGTCACCGTCTCGACCAACCTGCCCGACGAGCGGCCGGGGGTGCTCAAGGCACTCGGGCAACTGCACGCTTCCGGGCGGAATCTGCAGTTCGCCTCCGACGACACCTACGCCATGCAGGCGGCCTTCGACGCCCACTGGGAGTCCGGCGTGCCGTTCACCATGCTGATTGCACCGGGGGGCAAGGTGCTGTATCAGAAAGAGGGTGAAGTCGACATCCTGGAGCTGCGGCGGGTGATCCTGGCGAATCTCCCGGACTCCGACTATATCGGCCACCGCGCCCATTGGGCCAGCAGGTAAATAGCGCTCCACCGCTCCCTCCTGCACGCGCAGGCGCTCGAGCGCATGGACGACTGTTACTGTCCCCGGTTTTGGGAGACCACATGACGAAAGCGGAGTTTCAGCTTCAACGGGAGCGGCTGTTTCAAGCGCACGAGGGCCTCATCCAGCGCCGCAACGAGCCCTGGCCCGATTCCAACGGCTGGTTCCGCCGTTTCCGCGATCCGGTACTGACGGCGGCTCACACGCCGCTCTTCTGGCGCTACGACCTGGATCCGGCCAGCAACCCGTCTCTCATGGAGCGTCTTCTCATGGAGCGTCTCGGCATCAACGCCGTGTTCAACGTCGGCGCCATGGCCTGGAAGGGCGGCGTGGTTCTGATGGCGAGGGTGGAAGGCGTGGACCGGAAGTCGTTTTTCGCGGTCGCCGAGAGCGCCACCGGCATCGACGGGTTCCGCTTCTGGGACTATCCGGTGGTCCTGCCCGAAGCGGCCGACCCGGAGACGAATGTCTACGACATGCGGCTGACGGCCCACGAAGACGGCTGGATCTACGGCCTGTTCTGCGCGGAGCGTAAAGATCCCGACGCGCCTCCCGGCGACCTGTCCTCCGCGGTGGCCCAGTGCGGCATCGCGCGCAC
>JBEKLW010000130.1:0-6722 GCA_050008815.1 Bryobacteraceae bacterium | reverse complement strand
ATCGCCGTGCAGTAGCCTCCGCGCGGAATGATTGCCGCCAGACCAGGCATCGCTGCACGGCAGGAGTCGTGGCGGTACCCCCGAGATTCGACTGCAACGAGTCCGTTCAGGGAAATCGGGGACAAATTGGGGACAGTTGCAATTCACCCCATTTTGCCCGCTGCACCTGCCGGGGGGTAGGGGGGCTGTTGCGTCTCCGCGAAAAGGTGCAAAACCGGGGGCAGTAAAGACTCACCCCATCTTGTTGGCTGCGCCTGCCGCAGCGAAGGCCGCGGGCAGCCTTTCAGCCCAAAGGTCCAAATTGTTACTCTCTTGAAAATGCCCGCAACCCATTGATTGCACAGGAGCGGCCCAGCGCCATTTTCATGCTCGCGGGTGCCGCCTCGGGCGGCATGACTCAGAACTGTCCCCGGTTTGCGGCTTCCGGTTCGACCTGGTGGGTCAAGCCTGCTCGCTGGCGCGGTCAGCAAATCGGCTGGCAGGCTCTTCCATGCGGGATGCGCCCCGCACACGAGGGATTACCGTCGGCTCGGGCTAGGCGCTGGGCTTCGGGGCGGAGTTGACGTCTTACGATATACGATCTTCTTCGTTCCGGCTTCACAGCTACCGACTACCCTGCCTTCCGCTTCCTTGCCCTGAGCCAGGATTTCGAGCGTGTACGACTTCACGTTGTTTGCCTCTAGCTTCTTTGCGATTTCGGCCCTGAGTTCTTCACAGGGCTTTGGCGCGAACGCGTAAGCAGACACCGATGCAAATAGCAGAACGGCAAGTGCCGCCAACTGTCTCATTGTGCTGTCTCCTTCGTCGAACCGGAAACCGTTGAACCGGAAACCGGGGGCAGTAACAGTCTACCCCATTTCGTCGGCTGCGCCCGCCGCAGCCGCCCGTCGGGGCGGTCGCCTGGTCGGCCTCGTCGGCCACGGGAAAGAGCTTTTTGTTCAGTGGATCGCGCCCCAGCCGGGATTGGCAGCCCGGCGCGGGTGCTATATACTAGCAAGCACGAAAAGTGAGGTCCAGCCATGCCTGAGGGAATTAATCGTCGCGACTTCTTCGGCTTGACAGCTCTGGGGGCCGCGGCGCTCTCCCAGACGGTCCCGGCTTCGGCGCAAGCGGCTGGGACCATTGCCGTTCAACAAACGGCGGACGCGAAGAGGTTCTCGGAGGAGCCGGCCCTGAAATGGCAGCCGGCGCAAGGATCGCCGCACGATGCCATTGTGCTCGATCCCTCCAGGACGTACCAGGAGATGCTCGGCTTCGGCGGCGCGCTCACCGATGCCTCCGCGTACATGATCAACCAGCTCGATGGTCCCACGCGCGAGAAGTTCCTGCGCGAGTTGTATCATCCCTCCGAACTGGGCCTGGAGGTGACGCGCATTTGCGTCGGATCCAGCGACTACGCTGCCACGATGTACAGCTACGACGAGGGCGATCCCGACCCCGACATGCAGCGCTTCTCCATCGATCACGACAGGCAGTACATCCTGCCGCAGTTGCGGACCGCGCGCCAGCACAACCCGAGTCTGTACCTGTTGGCTTCGCCGTGGAGCCCTCCGGGCTGGATGAAGGCAAACGGAACGATGTTGGGCGGCTCGATCAAGCCCAGGAACTTCCCGGCGTATGCCAAGTACCTGGTGAAGTTCCTGCAGAGCTACCAAGCCGAGGGCGTACCGGTCGACGCCATCACGCCTCAGAATGAGGTCGACACCGATCAGGACGGGCGCATGCCCGCCTGCCTTTGGGCCCAGGAACACGAGATCGCGTTCGTGGGCCAGCATTTCGGCCCGGCCCTCGAGCAAAACAAGATCCCGACCAAGATCTGGATACTGGACCATAACTTTAATCTCTATGGCCGTGTGATGAATGAGCTTGAGAACCCCGCGCTCAACCGCTACACCGATGGCGTGGCGTGGCATCCCTACGTGGGTTCGGTCACCGCGGTGAGCCGCGTGCACGACCTGTTCCCAAACAAAAACATGTACTGGACCGAAGGCGACTTTGAAGCCACGTTCTCGCTAGTTGGCCCCATGACCTTTGGAGCCGGCGCTCCCGGTGGAGCCGGTCCCGAGCCGGCCGGCGGAGCCGGAAGCCGGCCTCGCCGCGATCGGCAGTCTTCCGAGGTGATTGCGCGCGCCGGCGTGGGTGCCGCGAATGCTGTGCGCAACTGGCTGAAATGCATCATCGTCTGGAACCTGGTGCTCGACGAAAACGGCAAACCGAACATCGGGCCGTTCAACGTCCACGGCCTTATTACGATCGATTCCCAGACGAAAGAAATCACCCGCAGCGGCGCCTATTGGGCCATGAAGCACTATACCCGCGCGGCGCACCGCGGATCGAAGCGCTTCGATACGCAAGGCGACCTGGAAGGAGTCGCGCACGTGGCATTCGTCAACCCAGAGGCCGCCAAGACCGTGGTTCTGAGCAACACCGGCGCCGCGCGCAAGACGCAGTTGCGGCTGGGAAACCTGATGACCGAGGTTACCCTGCCGGCCAACTCCATCACCAACCTGAGTTGGGTGTGAGGCCGCAATCTCAAAATGAAGATCCTGGCCGATACGGCGCCACGGTGGACTCCTGGGCCGATCAGTGGGCCGGCTTAATAGTGGATCGTCAGGCATTTCACAGGACCCAACTTCGCTATCGGTTGCCAGGCCGGCTCCAGGTGATAGGGGATTAGATCGAACGTACGGACTTCGGCTCGGCCAGGGCCACCGTGATGGTGTCCGCGTGGACATCAAGACCAATAAGCGTACCTTAGACATGCAGCCAGCTTCTTTCGCCTGCCGTTCCGCGCCGCGGCTTCTTCTTATTCGCTGCATAACTCGAGCTACTGCGAATCGGGGCTGGCCGCTTGATTTGTAGGCTCGTCCGGGGAATCTGTGGGTAACTGGCGGGCTCAGCGCTGGAATTGAGTGAGAAAGCGGTGGAGTTTGCGGCAGGTCGAGTCGAAGGAGCGCTGCTCCTCTTCCGAGCCGTTATGAATCAGCGGGCCGCCGTCCTCGTGGATCACATCGCGCAGAAGCCGTTCCGCCGTGCGGGCGATCTTCTCGACGCGCCGGCTGCGGGAGGAGTTCTACGGCCTGCCGCCGAAGCGCGAGCCTGACCGTAGCCGGGCGTACTGGTACCACCTCTGGCAGTTCCGGTGCCTTCTGGCCTTGATCAGGATTGGCTGAACGCTGTAAGCTCAGTGTGAGGAAGGAACGAAGCAGATGCCGAAGTATATGCGCTCAATCTTTGTCATCGCTGGACTTGTCGCCCTGATTGCTGTGCCGGTTCACGCAGCGACCGTAGCAGCAACGGGAGAGGGTTGGTGTGGACTCTACGCAGTTGGCGGTGAGCGGTGCGGCAACACCGACACGTCCCTCATTCGGAATACCTACGCCGGGAACAGCCCCGGGGAGGGCGTTTTTCGTGATTGGTTTGCGTTCAACATCCCGAGTCTGGGCGGACCGGTTCTGAACGCAACTCTCTGGATCTGGAACCACGGATGGAACTCTACTCAGGACCCCAGCGGGACCTACACGCTCTACAATCCCTCAGCGATTGATTACGCGAGCCTGGCTGTCGGCCCTGGCCTGGGCTCGGTCACTGCCGCCGTCGCCGACACAGGCGTGTCGCACTACGTCGGCATACCTCTGAATGCTACTGCGCTGAGTCTTCTGAACGCCGCTCAGGGCAGCCAGTTTCTGTTTGGGGGCGCTGTGGACATCATCGACCCGAGCCTGCTGGTCGAATTCTTCGGCTACACCGACGGCACGCCGGTTGCGATGCTCGATCTGAACAGCACCGCGATACCCGAGCCCGGCATGATCGGCATGCTTCTGGGAGGCCTGGCCGCCCTGGGGCTGGCCCGTCGCCGCAGGCTTGTCTGAGCTCATCAGCGCCGCCGCGAAACCAGCGAGTAATAGGGGCGGAACTTGCCGTTCGGCCCGGCTGGAATCTCTTCGACGACTTCGGTCTCCACGGAAACGCCGGGTCCCAGGCTTTCAGTGAGTATCTGATGGATGGCAGCCAGGGCGTCCAATGACGGGGCCTGGCCCGCCAGCGGTACCAGTCTCACCCTGACCCGATCGAGTCGCTCCTGCACGATCTGGTACCGGCGGAGCCAGGGTGCGTGCAACAGCAGTGGGTCGACCAGCGTATAGGGGTGGATGCTCCGCCCATCCGGCAACTGGAAGCGATCCGCCACGCGGCCCACGACGCGCTGAAGGATCGAATTCGACGCGCCGCACGCGCAGCGGCCCTCGCCGCGCGTCACCTGGTCTCCCAGCCGGAAGCGGATGAAGGGCATGGCGAAGGAATCGAGAGCAGTGCCCACCAGCTCCCCCTCCTCTCCCGGTTCCGCCGGACGCCCGTCCTTCAGGACCTCTGCGATGACGGTCAAATCCGAGACATGGTACGAGCCGCCCGCAGGGCACTCCCAGGCGATTAGGTTGAACTCGTGGCTGTCGTAGAAGTCGATCACCGGCGCCCCGAACCCCTCGCTGATGCGGACCCGCATGTCGCTCGTGAGGGTCTCGGAATCGGTGGTGATGAACCGGGGCCGGATGCTGGCACGGTCCGCCGGCGTCAGAAAACCGGCTAGCCAGGACAGCGTGCCGGGATACCCCCGCAAGACGTCCGGGCGGATCTCGCGCAGCCTGGACAGGATCTGCTCGGGCGGCCACAGGCAGTGGACTTCCTCATAGGGCAGGAGTCCGAGCCGCGTGTGCCAGGCGCGGGCGCCCATGAGCCGGGGTGTGACCACGGCGGCCCGCCGGTCGGTGAGGCGAAAGCCCAAGCCGCGCAGGACCTGGAGCCGGCTGGCTTGCAGGAGGCGATCCTCGAACCAGCTGCGGCGAATGTTCAGCGGCTGGCCCGAAGATCCGCTGGTGCGATGAACGGCGAGCGCGCGCGGGTCGAAGCCTCGGGCCACCACCTCCGCGGCGGGCAAGCGCTGGAGGTCGTCGCGGGAGCTCAACGGGATTCTGGCCAGATCGGCCAGGGTGCGAACGTCATCCGGCTTGAGGCCGGCTTGGTCGAACAGGCGGCGATAGTAGGGCACGCGTTCGTGGGCATGGCGCACGAGCGCGCGAAGCCGCCTGGCCTGGAACGCCAGAATCTGCCGCCGGCTCCAGTTGGCCCCCCATAGCACCCCTGCGCAACCGGCGGCCCGGTGCCCTGCAATCCACGTGTGCAACAACGGACATTGTACAATTTTACGAATGCTGCTTTGGGGGGCTTACCAAGAGCTGTTTCGTCACCAGAACATCCTGTGGCAGATCCGCTGGGGCTTTTCCTGCCTCGGACTCTACCGGCTGTGCCCCATCCGAATCGTTGCCTGTGTCGACGACAGCCCCACCCACGACCTCATCGCGCAGCGCGGGGGCATCCGCTTCTTCTCGCTGGAGTCCAAAACGGGGCGCCACACCCACGGCCGCGACGCGGACCTCGACCGGATCCTGCCGAGCTTTCGGGAGCCCATAGAGAGTGCGCTCGGCGAGCGCTCCGATGGGCGGTGGGTCGTGGTCAGCCCGCTCGCCAGCCGAGCCCTGGCTGCCTTTGCGGTCGAGACCGGGCGCGAATTGGTCTGCCCGCCGCCGGAACTGGGTCACTGGCTCAACGACAAAGCCAACTTCCTGGCCGCGCTCAGCGCCATCGGACTGCCCAGGCTGCCGGGGCGCTGGCTCCGGCTGGCGGAAGCGCGCTACGCGGAGATCGCCTCCGAGATGGGTGCTGCCACGTTTGTGGCGCAGCTTGCCCGCGGACTTTCCGGCTCGGGAACAGCATTCATCGGGTCCGAAGAGGAGTACGCTCGTGCCGGCACGCGCTTCGGCGATGTGCCGACGTGGGTGGCTCCGGATGTCGGTAACCTCTCCTTCAACATCAATGCCATCGCGATGGAGAGCGGCGTGGTGGTCAGCGCTCCGAACGTCCAATTGGCCGGGTTGCCCATGTTGTGCTGCCGGCGGCGCGGAATGTATTGCGGAAACGATTACACGGCCACGCGTGATGTCCCGGCGGAGACCCTGGTGACGGTGGAGGAGCAGACCGAACGCATCGGCCGCTGGCTCGCTTCACTGGGCTTTCGCGGACTGTTCGGTCTGGACTTCGTAGCCGATCCCAGCTCCGGCCGGGTCTATGCGGTGGACTTGAACCCGCGCTGGCAGGGCTCGACGAACTTGCTGACCCAGGCCGAGGTCAAGGCCGGACGCCTTCCCCTGGCGGTCGCCGAGCTGGCCTACCGGATGGGGCTCCTGGGAGAGACCGAGATTCTGCGCCACAAGGACGGCTTTCTCCAGCCGCTCATGGCTTCGCAAGTCTCCCTGCGTTGCGGGGCGCCAGGCTGGGTGCGGGTGGCCGGCGACGTGCAGCCCGGCATCTATTCGCTTGCTCCCGGCGGCGCCTTTTTGCGCGCGGGACTGGAACTGGTGGACCTGGGAGCGGCGGATGAGATTCTGGTCATCGGCGGAGTCCCGCGCCAGGGCGCCTGGATTGAGGAGGGGGCGCATGTTCTGCGGGCCAGCGCCGAGTGGCAGGTGATGGACCTAAGCCGCATGAAGCCACTTCCCTGGGTCGAACCGGCCGTGCGGAATCTCTACGAGTTGGTGGATCTCAGGCCCGCGGAAGCTGGATAGAGCCGGGCTCCAAGCTCGGGACAGCGGTCACATACGATCGTCTTCTCGCAGTCCACCTTCCAGCACTCGACCGTTCCGATTTGAGCGAAGTAGATGCGGCTCAGG
>JBEKLW010000013.1:0-14438 GCA_050008815.1 Bryobacteraceae bacterium | reverse complement strand
GCCGGCACGAGTTGCTTCGCCGTCCAGACCGGCGCCTTCCGCGACCGCGGCAACGCCGAGCGCGAGCGTAAGCGCATGGCCGCGCGCTACGGCGTCGCGCGGCTGTCCGTTCGAGACGGCAGCCCGCCGCTCTGGCGCGTGCTGGTTGGCTGCCAGCCGTCCATCGAGGGCGCCGCCCCGCTGGCCGAGCGCATCCGCGCCGAGCGAGGCGTCGTTTTTGTGGTGAGAGTAGAGGCCTCCCGGAACGACTAGTTTTCATCGGGACCCTTTTCGTGTCGGACTTCGCACTGGCCACGCCCGCCCTGCTCGGGGATTCGCCCCGCATCCGGGAGATCCGTGCGCTCATCCCCAAGCTGGCCCGCTCGCGCTCGCCTCTGCTGCTGCTCGGCGAGACCGGCACCGGCAAGGAAGTCCTCGCGCGCGCCATCCACGCCGCCGCCGGCCCGGGCTGCTTCGTCCCCATCGATTGCTCGGTCCTCGGCAACCTCCTCGAGACCGAACTCTTCGGCCACATGCGGGGAGCATTCACGGGCGCCGTGGCGAACAAGCCCGGCCTGCTGGAGATCGCCGACGGCGGCACGGCGTTTCTGGACGAAGTCGGCGAGTTGCCCCTCGATCTCCAGACCAAGCTCCTGCGCGTGCTCCAGGACCGGGAGATCCGGCCGCTCGGCTCCGTGGTCCACCGCAAGACCGACTTCCGCACCATCGCCGCGACGAACCGCGACCTGGCCGCCGACGTCGCTCGCGGCCGCTTTCGCCGCGACCTCTATTACCGCCTCAACGTCGTCACTTTGCGCCTGCCTCCCCTGCGCGAGCGCAAGCAGGATATCCCCGCGCTCACCGCCTGCTTCCTCGCCCGCCATGGCAGGAGCCATCAGCTCACCCCCGAGCTGGTCGACCTGCTGGCGCGCTACGATTGGCCCGGCAACGTCCGTGAGCTGGAGAACTGCATCCAGCGGATGGTCGCCATCAACTCCGGTCCCCTGCTCCATCCCGCCGATCTGCCCTCCGCACTTCACTCCGCGCTCTTCACCGGTCAACCCGCCCAGTTCGAAGCCGCTGCGGCTCCCGCCGCTCCCGCCGTGCCCCGCATTCCGCCCTCGAGCGTGCTGCCGCTGAATGAACTGGAGAGGCAGGCCATCGCCGAGGCGCTCAGTTTCACTCGCGGCGATCGGGCCCGCGCCGCCGCCCTGCTCGGCATCGGTCGCACCACGCTCTACCGCAAGCTCAAGCACTTCCGGCTGGCAGGCACCTGACCACCAGCCCTTCTCACAACGACCGTGGGACAAGAACCGGGGCCAGACCACCACTTTTCGCGCTCCGAGCTCGTTGAAGACAATGGACTCGCGCGAGCGAAAAGTGGCTGTCTGTCCCCGGTTCTTGGGACCGCCCGCCCGTGCCACGGGCTGCTTTCGCGCGCTGCAGCAGGTTGTTGCTGAGAAACGCGGGCTGGACAACACGCTGACCCACACCAGTGGCCCAAGGCCACGGCGTGAACGGTCGTCTTCTACACTCTGGATTTCACAACGGAATTCGCCGGCCGCGGCAGGCGCCGCCGCCCGGCTTCACCTGGCAGGATGCAGTCTCAAAAGCACGGTCGCTTTGGTCGGAATTGCTCCCACGCCTCTAGTGACTCTCGTCGTCAACCGCTATCTTCAATGCACGCAGGAACTTCTGATCCTGCGACGTCCACCTGAGGCGGGCCTTGGGCTCGCGCCCGCCCGTGTGCTCCGGGGGTGCCTCCAGATCGCCAGCCGCAGTCTCGGCCTGCTCCCGCTTGTTGAAGCCGATCGTCGCTTCCAGCACCAGGAACACGTCGTATCCGGCCCGCCTGATTTCTCCGATCGCGGCCGCTATCCGATCAGACTCGGACAGCGACTCGTTGATCGCGTTGCCGAGCTCCTGCATCAGGACCTTCAATTTCTCTTCCACGGCTCGCCCCTTTCTGCCGGGCCACCTCAAGGATATCATCCTCATCTATCTTGATGCCGTTCCGCAGCCCTACGTTTCACGGAACGGCATGGCTCGCGTCTGCGGATTGGCACCGCACCACGCGTCCTCGCGGCTCATCCGGCAGCCCTCGGCTCCGGCCGCCCTCGCTTCTCCCGGCCGCCCTCGGCCCTCCCGGTCACCGTCGACTCTGCCAGGCGCCGTCTGCCCCCTCACCCGCCGCCTCCGGTCCCGGCCGCAAGCCCTTGCCTGTTCGGACTTTGCCTCACCGGCTCCCGCGCCTCGGGACCGGCTCCTGCGTCGCCTCATTGGCTCCTGCGTCGCCTTGATTCTAGTGGAGCAGTCAAGGATTAACAAGCCCAATCTACACATCGGCGGAGACCGTCTAGTTCTCCATCCTTCTTCCTATGACGTCTGGTTCCCTACCGCCTCAGCCGCTACCCTCATCCTGGTACCATGGGCTTCTTCAAGCATGTCATCGCTTTCCCGCGGCCGCCAATTCATTCAGCACGTGCTGCCGGCCGTCATCCGTCCGCTCCGGGTGCTCTGGAACGAGATCATCGGCTTCTTTTTCCTGGTGCTGGCGGCCGTCGCCATCGGACGCACCATCCCCATCGTGCGCGAGTTCAACGGCGAGGTCTCCAGCCTGTTCCGCCTCCTGCTGAGTTCCGCGTTTATCCTCCTCATGTCGGGCTTCGGCATCTACTCCTTCTGGCGCGCGCATAAGATTCCGAAGTGAGACGGCAGCTCGGCAGCAAGTTGGGGGCACCCTGAGGACGTTGATAGAACGTTGCCCGCGCTCAACGATGTCCCGCCTCTGCGCTGGAGGCGCCCAGCCGCGCGGATAGCATCGCCGGAGGCACCCTGCCGCGCGGCTAGCGCCGGCGGAGCCGCGGTGCCGTTCGGCCAGCGCTAAAGTAGGCTTATGCCTCGGGAGCTCGCCCTCACTTCGCCCGACGGTAAGACCAGGACCATCCGCCTCGAGGCCGCCTCCATCTCCCTGGGCCGCTCCGTCTCCAACGAGCTCTGCTTCCCTGAAGACGTCGGCCTCTCCCGCCAGCACATGGTTTTGGAGCGCGATGGCGACGGCTGGGCGGTCCGTGATCTCGGCAGCAAGAACGGCACCTTCGTCAACGGCGTGCGGGTGGCCGGCCGGACCTCGTTGCGGTCGGGCGATCGCATCGTCGCCAGTCGCATCCTCATGCTTTACGAGCCCGCCGACAGCGCCGCCCAGACCGTCTTCTTTGATGGAGCCGTGGCCAAGCCCTCCCAGGCGACCGTGAGCACGACACTGAAGAGCGTTCTGCGTGGCGAGGACCGCGAGAAGTCGCCGCTGAGTCCGCAGTGGGGCAGCGCCGTAACGGCCTTGGCCCGCGCCGGGCGCGAGCTGGCGGCCGGACGGCCGCTTCCCGAGCTTTTCGGCGTCATCCTCGACCTGGCCATGGAAGCCGTCGGCGCCCGCCGTGGCGTTCTGATGACTCTCGAAAAGGGCCAGCTTCTCGTTCAGGCCTCCCGCGGCGAAGGCTTTCGGATCAGCAGCGCCGTCCGCGACCGCGTCCTGGAAGCCAAGGCTTCGCTCCTGGTCCGCGATACCCATTTGGACGAGGCCCTCCGCCTGAGCTTGAGCATCGCCGAGCACAGCGTGCGCACCCTGATGGCCGTACCGCTTCAGACCGACGACCAGGTCACCGGTCTCATCTACGTCGATTCGCCTCACCTGGCGCGCGAGTTCACGGGCGACGACCTCAACCTCCTCACCGTGATGGCGAACGTCGCGGCGATGCGCATCGAGCGCGATCGCCTGGCCGAGTTCGAGCAGGCCGAGAAGATGATGGCCAGCGAGCTCGAGCAGGCCGCCGAGATCCAGCGGCAGTTCCTTCCCGCCGGCGCGCCCGTTGTGGCCGGCCTCGAGCTGGCCGGCTTCAACGCCGCTTGCCACACCGTCGGCGGCGACTACTACGATTTCCTGCCTTACCCGGATGGCCGCGTGGGAGTCGTCATCGGCGACGTCGCCGGCAAGGGCATGCCCGCGGCTCTGCTGATGACCAGCCTTCAGGCCAAGGTGCAGGCGCTGGCCGAAGCGCCCACCGGCCCCGCCGACCCCGCCGATTTCGTCGGACGGCTCAACCGCAGCCTCGCCGCCACCTGCCCTCGCAACCGCTTCATTACCCTGTGCTATGCCCTCATCGATCCGCAGACCGGCGAGGTCAGCTTCTGCAACGCCGGCCATAACCCGCCCTTGCTCTTCCGCCGCGATGGCGAGGTGGGCCAGCTCGAGGGCGGCGGTCCGGTGCTGGGCATTCTCCCGGCCATGAGCTACGAGTGCCGCCACACTCGCATGGAGCCCGGCGACTTCGTTCTGTTTTACAGCGATGGAGTCACCGAGGCCTGCAACCCGGCGGGCGAGGAGTTCCAGGACCGGCTGCTCGAGGTCGCCTGCGGTCTCCGCGACCACCCGGCCGCCGGCATCGTGAGCGCCGTCCACCAGGCCGTCACTGACTGGATCGCGGGCCAGCCGCCGGCCGACGATATCACCGTCGTCGCAGTCCGCAGGCTTTAACCTAGCCGCCTTGCACCTCCGAGTGCCATTCAGTATTCTGAGTCGAGTCCAGGATGCCCCCGGCTGGCCCCATCTCCGCGCAGCCCCACTTCCCTTCGGCCCCGGCTCGTCTCACCGCGGCCGCCGCCGACGCGCTCGCCGACTGCCGCGGCAAGCGCATCGGCGTCCTCGTGGTTGCCTACAACGCCGTCACCACGCTGACCAAGGTCTTGGCGAGGATCACGCCCGCGGTCTGGGACAACGTCGAGGAAGTCGTCGTCTCCGACGACGCCAGTCAAGACGCCACCTACGAACTCGCCGTCGGCTGCAAGACCCTATCCGAGATCCCGAAGCTCCGGGTCATCCGTAACCCCAGGAATCTCGGCTACGGCGGCAACCAGAAGGCCGGCTACCGCTACTTTCTCGAGCGAGGCTTCGACGTCGTGGTTCTATTGCACGGCGACGGCCAGTATGCGCCGGAGGTGCTCTCCCATCTCTACCATCCCATCGTGGCCGGAGAGGCCGACGCTGTGTTCGGCTCGCGCATGATGCCGGATTACGGCGGGCCGCTCAAGGGCGGCATGCCGCTGTACAAGTACGCCGGCAACAAGATCCTCACCTGGCTGGAGAACCGCGCTCTCGGCATGCGCCTCACCGAGTTCCACAGCGGCTACCGCGCTTACAGCCTCGACGCCCTCCGCCAGATCGACCTCTCGCACATGACCGACACTTTTCACTTCGACACCCAGATCATCGTCAAGTTGCATCACCAGGGTCTGCGCGTCCGCGAGGTGCCCGTCCCGACCTACTACGGCGGCGAGATCTGCTACGTCAACGGCTTCCGTTACGCCTGGGACGTCTTGCAGACCGTGTACCGCTATCGGCGAACCCTCCAATCGGCCAGGTGCTATCCGGAGTTCGCCGAGTACTTTGTCCACTACCCGCCCAAGCACAGCCCGTACTCCAGCCATTACTACTTCGAGCGGCTCACCGGGAAGAACCACGACGTGCTGGACTGTGGATGCGGAGAGGGATCCTTCGCCGCGGGACTGGCTGAGAATGGCAACCGCGTAGTCGGCATCGACCGCCTGGCCAGGCCAGAGCACGAAGCCGCCTTCGAGCGCTATATCGAGGCCGACCTCGGCCGCGGCCTCGCCGATGCGATCCCGCAATTGGAGAAAAGGAAGTTTGACAGGGTCCTGCTGATGGACGTGCTCGAGCACCTGCCCGACCCGGGCCGGCTCCTCGCCGACTGCCGCGGCGTCCTGCGCCGCGGCGGCCGGCTGCTGGTCTCGGTGCCGAACGTAGCCAACATCACCGTGCGGCTGAAGCTCCTGCTCGGTAGCTTCCGCTACGCCGACCGCGGCATCCTCGACAGGACGCACCTGCGCTTCTTCACGGTCCGCACGGCCCGAGGCCTGCTGGAGGAGAACGGTTATCGCATCCTCGGCCGGAAGACTACGGTGATGCCCATCGAGCTGGCGCTCGGCTTGGCCCAGCGGAACCGCCTCGCGCGCTTCCTCACCCACCTGCTGGCGGCCGCGACCGCCATTCTGCCTGGCCTGCTCGCCTACCAGTTCATCTTCATCGCCGCCCCGGAGGAGCCCGCGGGCTGATTACCGCGTCACCGTCACCCGCAGCGGTCCCGCCGGATCGTGGAGATGCTCCGCACGCAACTGCAACTCGCCGAGACAGAGGGAGCGGCGCAACCGAGGCCGCCGGAGGCGGGGACGACTCCCTGACTGGTGACGCTCCCGCTACTTCGGCGCGCCGGGGAGATTCGGCGGGGCCGGCACAGCGTCACCGGCCAGGAGACAGCCGACCCCAGTGAACGCGAACCCAATCACGACCGCCTGTTCAATCGTGAGTAGCCCGAAGGCCAACAGAAGCGAAGCCACGATCGCGCCTAAGCCAGACCAGGAGGTCCGCGGGTTCTTGACAATTGCGTTCCAGATCATCGCGCACCCCTCATGGCCGCCAGACTCGCGGCGACAGCATCCAACTTGGCGTCGATCTGCTGGAGCAAGGCCCGGTCATCCTGAAGGAACAGACCTGACTTCTCCTGCTCCTGGTGCTGGAGGTCCGTTCGCACCACACCCGGCCCACCGAAAGCCATGAGTTGCTCGATCTTCTCGTTCGACAACAGATCCCGCAGCGGCACCGGCCACTCGCCCAGGGTAGAATTGTCCGGCGGAAGTTCCACGATGAATTTCGGCTCCGATCCGCTCGTGTCCCAGTGCCCAGGCACACCCACGCCGCTCTGGTATCGTTCGAGGAGCAGCAAGCCCGCGTTGTGCTGGTTGCCCTTGACGCCAATATCGAACCAGCGGCGATTCTCCTCGGGCGGGTAGATTATGCCAGGCATTCCACCCTGGATGAGGTTGCCGCCGAGTTCACCGGCCAGCATCTGAGCCTCTGCCAGTGTGCAAAGGGTAGCTGGACCAACTGGTGAATCGGGCATCGAAGCGTTTCGAATAACCGCCTGCGTCGGTTGCACCACGTAGGCGGCATACGACTCCCTGCCAGGCAGGTTCGCGGTCGCCGCCTCCTGCGCGGGCATCGAGAACTTCTTCAGTGCGGTCTTGCCGTCCGAGGTCCGCTTGGCAGTATTGTAGGCCACCAAGTCCCCGGGGTCGTCCAAGTCAACCGTGCTATCGAGCCAGCACTTCAGCTTCTTGGTTGGGTCGCACGGGGGCGCCGGTGAACCTGTCGCTGTCCTGTAGCTGTCGCGGGTGTAACGCGTGAACAGTTCGAGTTCGTTCAGGCCGTAGCTCGGCTTGTTCGGCTGCGGCTTCGGACTCGGAACTCCGATTGCCATTGAATCTCCTTCACAATGGGCCGCTAGTCAAACCCGCGCCGGCCGGGGCCCGTTCGGCCGGCGTGGCTTGTCGAATCCTTCCAGGCTAGAGGCCCTGTTCGGCCTGCCAGGCCGCGATCATGGCCAGGGTCTCGTCGGCGGCGGCCAACGCGCCGTTCTTGATCACCTTGAGTTCGGCCGTGATGTCGCTGCCCGGAGCCTGCAACAGATCCCGGATCTTTGCGGCTTCGGCCAGGGCCAGCGGCCCGAGCGTCGCCAGCAGTTCGACGCCCCGGAAGATCAGCAGAAGCGTCTGTGGATTCATGGCCCCACTGCCCTGAGCGTTTCCTCAACCAGCAGTTGAACCGTCGTCAGCGCCGTGACAACGGCAGGCGGCAGGCCGCCTTTCTGGAGCAGTCCGGCATTGGATAGGGTTGCGAGCGCTGCTCGGATCTCCGCCCGCTTCTCCTCCAGGGGCCGCCCATCATCCAGAACGGCCAGCACCGCTTTCGCCGACCGCGCCACAGCCCCCGTGTAGTTCAAGATCTCGGCGGTCGTGCCGCGATCCAAGACGGACGCCCGGTTTAAGCTGATTGCCGCCTCCGTGGCGGTCCTGTTCGCCTCGACCAGGACGGCCACGGCCTGAGCAACACGGTACTCGGCCGTCACCGGCGGCCCGGTGGACGGCGTCTTAACGCAAGCCGTCTGGCTTACCAGAATGGGAACAGCCAGTGCGGCCACGAGCAGCCTCGCCACTCGGCTGTACATCCAGGGCTCCTTTCTGAACTCGCGGTCAGGGGGTGACGGCTACTTCGGTCGGACCCGCCACGAACACGCTGCCGCGCCCAGAGCGGGCAGCAGCACTCGTCCACCAACTAGCACGAGAGCCTGGGGAGCCCCTGGGTCCGCCGGTGTATGTGGTTGAGAGCGGTGCGGAAACTCCCGCGCGAGCGCAGTCACCCGCCGCGGGCGCCAGCCGCGCGGCCAAGCTACAGGGGCCAGTCAGTCGGCTCCGCGGTCGAGACCTCCAGCCACTCCTCCGGCGGCGCCGCGTCCACCGGCAGCCCCTCTTTCCACAGCGACACCTGGAGCCGCAGGCGGCCGCCCGCGGGCACCCCCAGCGCCGCCAGCGATAGCCGCGCCTCCAGCACCTTCTGAAAGGCGAACTGCGCCGCGCCCTCTCCCGCTTGCGGATTGGCGAATCTCTGCTCGCGCATCACCAGCCCGCCGTTCTCAAAACCCAGCGCGACGAAGCTGGCCGCGCCGGCCTCGCCCGCGGCCTGGATGGTCAGGTGCGCGTCGGCTCCGCTGAGCGCAGCCGCCGCGCCGGCCTCGAAGTCGATGCGCAGGTAGAGGTTCTGGCCGTCGCTGCCGTAAGCCAGCTCGCGGATGAGGAACCGCTTGCCGTGCATCGCCCCAGAGCGCTGGTCCACGCGGTAGCTCCCCGCTCCCAGCCACTCGAAGTACGAGCTGACCTGGCCGTCGATCACCGGCCGGATCGGTCCGTGGGGCGGCGCATGCAGCGCCCGCAGGGCGGCTTTCAGAATCGGCCGCGACAGTTCCTCGGGCGCCGCCAGCCCCAGGGCGCGGTAGACGTTGGCCAGGTGCGCGCGGTACAGCTCGTCGAACTCGGCGCGGAACTCCGACTCGTGCTCCGGCCCGTACCACCAGCACCAGTCGCTCCCCTCGGCAATCAGCAGCTCCTCGAAGGCTAGGTCCCGGGCCTCGGCCGGAATGCCGGACCCCGGACCCGCCGCCCGCTCGTAGGTCTGCCGCGCCCGCAGCAGGTACTCCCAGGCGCGGTTGTCCTCCTCCGCCCCGATCCAGATGTCAAAGTTGGCGCCGATCCACGAGCCGGGAAAGATGCGCTCCAGCGGCTGCGGCTCGACCCGCGCCAGCGCCTCGCTCATCGTCAGGGCCTCGATCCGCGGATCGGCCGTGATGCCGCGATACAGCTCCCTCAAAAACGGCCGCCCGTTCTCTTCGTAGTGTTCCCAGGCGTTCTCGCCGTCGAGGATGATGGGCACGAAGGCGTCGCGGCCGCTCGCCAGAATGCCGCGGCAGTTTTCGCGGATGCGCTCCAGGAAGTCGCGCGCGGCTTCGGCGGAGCCGATGCGCGAGTACACGAAGCCCACCAGGTCGCTCAGGTAGTGGTCGCGGAAGACCAGCGCCATCTCGCGGCCGTCCTGGCGCCAGCGGTAGGGCCGGTAGGTCTCTTCGATGCCCGCGACGTGCCCCAGCGCGCGGCTGAGCACGCCGTTGTCGCTCGCCGCCCAGCGGAAGCCGGTCTCCCAGGCGATCCCCAGGACCTCGTCGGAAACCGAGCCCTCCGAGGGCCACAACCCCTGCGGCGCCCCGCCCAGCCGCTCGAGGCAGTACGCCCGCGCCCGCTCGAGCTGGATGCGCGCGTCCTGCGGATACCGGAACCGGGGCGGCAGCGGCACGTAGGGGTGCGCGACCTGGGCGATATCCGAATCGCAAATCAACGGCAGGATCGGATGGTAGAACGGCGTGGTCGAGATCTCGATCTGCCCGCGCGCCGCGAACTTCTGGTACACCGGCAGCACGCGCCCCAGGATCTCCGCCTGTTTCCGCCCAATGAGAGCCTGGTCCGCAAGCGTGTAGTCCCGCCCGCGCCCGACCAGCTCGCGCACCTCCGGGTCCTTCTCGAAGTACTCCTCGTCGAACCAGGCGAGCTGCGAGAGCACCTGCAAATCGCGCAGCGCCGGCGGCGGGAACAGCCGCATCGCTCGTTGCGGATTGCGGCCGCAGGCGCTCCAGGCCTCGCAGAACTCGGCGTACCGCCGGAAGCGCCGGACCATGCGCGAGGAGGCCGGAAACAGGAAGTGCCGCAGCAGGAACTCCCGCTCGGCCTCGGTCAGCGCTTCGGCCGGCTTCAGGGCCACGCGCAGAAACGGGTCCGCCGCCCGGCCCGAGGCGTACTCCTCCACCTGGACCAGCATCGAGGGCACCAGGTTGAAGGTCTGGCGCACCTCGGGGAAGTCCTCCAGCACCTGCACCATCCCGTAGTAGTCCTTGAGCGCGTGCAGCCGCGTCCAGGGCATGCGGTACTCGCCCGACATCAGGTCCTTGTAGAACGGCTGGTGCATGTGCCAGAGGAAGCACAGGTAGATCTTGGGCATTGTCCAGCTACCGCGCGAAACGGCTCCGCACCGGCGCGGGCGGCGCCGCTGCCGGGCCGCGCAGCGCCCGCCACAGAATGTCGTTCAGCTCGTCGTCGTCGATGCGGTCGGCCTCGCTGAAATCGAGCCGGGCCGAGCGGGCCGCGGTGGGCGAGGCCGCCGGGTTCCGCTCCTCCAGCGAGACGCGCGGCTTCTCGGCCGCGTACGGCCGCGCGTCCGAGGTCAACTGAAACGCCGCCGCCATCGGCCGCGCCCCGGCGTCGAAGGTCGTCATCGGCCGCAGCCCCAGAATCAGCTCCATCGTCCGCAGCATCGAGGTGGTGTTGTACATGGAATGATCCACCGCGCCGCGCCGGACCCAGGGCGAGATGACAAACGCCGGCGAACGGTGCGAATCCACGTGGTCCGGCCCGTTCTGCGCGTCGTCCTCGAGCACGAAGATCGCCGTCTCCGGCCAGAACCGGCTCTTCGAGACCGCCTCGACGATCAGCCCCAGCGCCCAGTCGTTATCCGCCACCGCCGCCAGCGGCGCGATCTTCCCCGGCGTCGTGCCCGACGTATGGTCGTTGCCCAGGTGCACGAAGATGAACTGCGGCATCCGCCCGGCCTGCTCGAACTCCGCCAGATCGGCCAGGAAGACTTTGGCGCGCTCCAGGTCGGGGTAATTGAGGTCGAATCCCCGGTAGCGCAGGTTCGTGACGTGGTTGAGCACCGGGTCGCGCACCAATTCGACTTGAACGCCGTCCGCTATCGCCTCTAGCGGCCGGTTGGTCACAAAATGGCCGTAGTTCCGCATCGAGACGCCGGCGGAGGCGGCATTCGTCCACAGATAGCCCGTCGGCGGGGTCGCCGTCGGCTCCTGGCCTTCGTAATCGTAACGGTTCCGCCGCTTCGCGTAGCTGTTAGGCCACAACCTCTGCACGTAGTCCGAGGCGATGGCCGCCGTCGACCAGTTGTGGCCGTCGGCGCTCACGTCCGAGTTCACGTAGAAGTTGTCCAGCAGCACAAACTCGCGCGCCAGCTTATGGTGATTGGGCGTGACCTGCTCGCCGAACAGCACCAGCGAGGGGTCCCCGTTGCCCTCCCGCAAGTCGCCGAACACCTGGTCGTAAGTGCGGTTCTCTTTGACGATGTAGATGACGTGGCGGATCGGCGTGGGGCCGCCCGGGCGCGCCGGAATCGGGCTGTTGGGTCCCGTCCCGGCATCTTCGAGCAGCGCGTCGCGGTAGGGCGAGTTCTCTAGCACCGTCTCCGTGTAGGCCGCCAGTTGGGCCTCATCCGGCGGGCCGATGAAGGACGCCGAGCCGAGCTGCATCCGCGCCACATACTCGGGCATCCCTCCACCCGCGAAGCTCGACTCGGGAGCCTTCGTCGGGTTGGGACCCAGCGGGTTCGGGAAGGACCGCGGCCCCCGGCCGTTCAACACCACGATCCGGTTATCGCCGAGGGCGCGAACCGCGGTCGGATACCAGCCGGTGGGGATGAACCCCAGCGGCTGCGAAACCAGCTCGCTAACGTCAACCACGGCGACCGCGTTCGCGTCCGAGCACACCACGTACAGCCGCTTGCCGTCCGGGCTCAGGTCGAGCGCGCTCGGCGTCATCCCCGCCGGCTGCCACGGCGTCATGGAAACGTTGATGGTCTCGACGTGCCGCAATTCCTTGGCCGGGGTCACGCCGACCACGTAGACGTTGTTCGTGTTCGCCGCGGCGACGAAGATCCGCGCCACCCAGTCCGGCTTCTCGGGCGCCTCCGGCACCCCCGCCCGCCACACCATGTCGGTAGGGTGCGCGCCCAGGCGAACCCGCTCGAGCAGGCTGCCGTTGTCGGCCTGATGGTGGTAGACGGAGCCATCAGTCCAGCTCGAGACGAAGAACGACTTCCCGTCCGGATGGAACAGTATCCGGTAGGGGCGGCGGCCGGTCTTGAACCTTTCGATCACCGTGCCCGACTGCGGGTTGATCACGGCGATGGAATCGTGGAACAGTTCCGCGGCATAGAGCAGCCGTCCGGCGGGATCGAACGTCACGTCGCCGATGAAATCGCTCCAGACCCGCTTCTCGGGGGGCGTCACCGGGAATGTCCGCGCGGGTGTCAGCACGCCGTTGGCGAAGGCGAACTCGAAGACCGCCGCCTGCGAGCCGCCGCCCACGTAGACCCGGTCCCCCTGCGGCGAAAACGTCAGCCCCAGCCAGCCGTCCGCCACGGGCGTGCGGCTCAGCTCGCGCGCCGAAGCGGCCTCCAGCACGCTGATCGAGGGCGGCAGGTAGCCGCCGTTCAGTACCAGCAGGTACTTGCCGTCCCGCGAGAGCGCTGCCGACATCGGCAGCGTGCTCAGCGGAACCTGTTTGCCGGCGGGGCGGATCCGCCAGCCGCTGTTCAGCAGGAACCCGCCGCCCGGATGCGGCCCTACCCGCTCGCTTGCCGGCGCCAGTTCCCCCGCGGCCGGCGTCTGCGGCGGGGCTTGCCTGACGTCGGCGCAAACTCCGGCGGCCACCAGGAGGGCGACTGACGCGGAGAGGCGCCTCATTCGGAGAACCTCTGCGCGATGGGAAACCGGCGTCCGATGCCGAAGGCTTTGGTGGTCACCTTGAGCCCGGGCGCGGCCTGCTGCCGCTTGTACTCGTTGCGGTCCACCGTGTTGACGATGCCCTTGACGAAGTCCAGCGGCAGCCCGAGCTTTTCGGCGATTTGCCGCGGCGGCTCGCACTCCTCGACGCAGGCGCGCAACACCTCGTCCAGAACCTCGTAAGGCGGCAGCGTGTCGGTATCCTTCTGGTCCGGCCGCAGCTCCGCCGACGGCGGCTTCTCGAAGACGCCTTCCGGGATCGCGCCGGGGTGGCGGCGGTTGGCCACGCGCGCCAGCTCGTAGACCAGGGTCTTCGGCACGTCGCTGATCACCGCCAGGCCTCCGCACATGTCCCCGTACAGCGTGCAGTAACCCACCGCCAGCTCGCTCTTGTTGCCCGTGGTCAGCACCAGCGAGCCCCACTTGTTCGACAGCGCCATCAGGATCGAGCCGCGGATACGGGCCTGCAGGTTCTCCTCGGTGACGTCGGGGCGGGCCCCGGCCAGCAGCGGCTCGAGCGCGCTCCGGTAGCCGTCATAGACACCCGTGATCGGCACCGCCTCGAAGCGGATGCCCAGGTTGGCGGCCAGCGCGCGCGCGTCCGTCAGGCTGCCCTCCGAGGAATACGGACCCGGCATCCCCACGCCCAGGACGTTCTCAGGTCCTACCGCATCCGCGGCGATGACCGCGGTGAGCGATGAGTCGATGCCTCCGCTCAAGCCCAGCAGCGCCCGCCGGAACCCGCACTTGTGCAGGTAGTCCCGCGTGCCCAGCACCAGCGCTTGGTAGACCGCTTCGCACTCGTCTTCGAAATCGGCGTGCTGCTCGCCGGCGCCGGTCTCGGTATCGGCCACCACCAGGTCTTCCTCGAAGGAGCGGCAGGAGGCCAGCAGCCGCGCCTGGCCGTCCAGGGCGAAGCTCGAGCCGTCGAAGATCAGCGAGTCGTTCCCGCCCACCTGGTTCACGTAGACCACTGGAATCCCGTAGCGCCGCGCCGTGCTCGAGAAGATCTCGCGCCGCAGCTCGCGCTTGTGCATGTGATAGGGCGAGGCGTTGATGCTGATCAGCGCCTCGGCGCCCGCCCGCGCCAGGTCCTCCACCGGGTCCTGACGGTAGAGCCGCCGCTCCCAGAACTGTTTGTCGTTCCAGGCGTCCTCGCAGATGGTGATGGCCAGCCGCCGCCCGCGCAACACCAGCAGTTCTTCGCGATCACTCACAGCATCTGAGTCTATGGCCGGCGATGATCTTGCGCCCTGTTGGGCTGTGACTTCCGGCGGAACGGTCATCACGGGCGGCTCACTTCATTACCCTAGGAGGGCGATGAACGCTCGGCCATTGTGTCGCTGTGGCTGCTGACCTGGATGTTCTCGCATTGTAGTGAGGGAAGGACGGTGTGGCGTGGATCGCTGCGCGCTGTTCGTGGACGCAGGCTATTTGCTA
>JBEKLW010000129.1:0-6722 GCA_050008815.1 Bryobacteraceae bacterium | reverse complement strand
CGTCTGCGATTCATCTTACCCTCCAGTGTGACATGCGTTCGGCGATCCTAGGGTTTACTCCATTCCCAGACGGATGTCCAGCGTTTTCAGCGCATCGAGGCTGACTATCAGGCTGGTTGTCACGCACTACGGCGTTGTGTTCAGCCAGACGGCCATCTTCCCCAGTCCGCGATTGCCCCAGATGCAGTAAGGAACGGCAGTGATCGGAACCGGCTTGGTAGCTGGGGGATGAACCGGCTGGTAGAGCACATCTTTCCAATCGTCAAGCGGGCGCAAGAGTCCCTGACCCTTGATGACCGTTATGCCGTCCAGAAGCCCAGGCGCGTATTGGCTTTCAAGCTGCGCTCCCAGCGGCAGAGTGATCTGCTCTACCGGCGCCTCTTGGTCCGCCTGCTCCAGGCAATAGATAAGCGGCCCGCGCCGAAGCGCGGTCTTGCCATGATCGTACAGAACTTGGGGATTGGCTTCGAGCCGTTGGATATCCATGGGCAGAGTCAGGTCAATCGTGTCCCCGTTCGTCTAGTACCGCCGGATTTCAGCGTAACCGTTAACGACGTGGGGAGAGAATTTCTCTCCCCTGACCTGGAAATCCGCACTGGGAGCCCATCCCGGAATGCGCACGCAGATGGCGAAATCCTGTGGCGCTTCCACGCCCACGGTAAGCTTGATCTTCCCATCCCACGGATAGTTGCCGGACTGCCGCAGAGTGACCTTCTTGCCCGCGAGGTTCGCGTTCACTTGACCGGCGATGAACAGATTCACCCACAGGCCGTCCGGCGACGCTACCTGGTCCAGGCATTAGAGGTTCGCTGCACGCTACCTTCGGCTTCCCCCCTTGAGCGTTTTACCTCTGATGCTCGAACCCTGAAACCGACTTCTCAATTCACCGTTAGCGTCAGTGTGAGGCCGTGCGTCAGGGTCGTTGGGCCGGATACAGAGGTCCCAGTAACGGTAAGGGTATACGTCCCTAACGGCGTGCCAGGGTTCCCGCCTCCGCCCCCTCCACCCCCCCCTGCGCCGCCCCCGCACGCAACCCAGGCCGTTACGACGAGGATTATGAGTCCTAAACCGAGCTTGGCCAGGGCCGGGACGCGGTGAAGCTTCCCGGATAAGCCTAATGCGAGCAGGACACCAATCAGGGCTAAAGCCCAAGCCCACATCGGTGGAAAAACTCTGAAGGCGCGGTCGTTTGTAGGCGTGTTAAAGGGGGCGCGCACAACAAGCGATGGGGCAGTTGTGGTAACTGTCACAGTAGCGGTAGCAGCATCCTTGCCGTCCAACGTGACTGAGGCCGGTGACACGGAGCAGGTGGCCTCGGAAGGCGCCCCGGTGCACGCGAGCGATACCGTCTGGTTGAAACCTCCTTGAGGGATAACACTCAAGGCGTAACTTGCCGTTTGTCCCCGTGTAACTGTGGCAGGGGACGATCCGGCGGGAACGGACAGGGAAAAGTCCGGGGCGCCGCTCCCTGTACCGGTCACGGCAATCAACTGCGGCTCTCCCGGAGCGTCATCGATGACGGTGATGTTACCGGAGAAGGAGCCAGACACGTTGGCGACAAAGCTTACCGTTATCGAGCAACTGCCTCCAGCCTGGAGCTGGATGCCGCAAGTGTTGCTCTGCGAGAAGCCGTTTGGGGCGGTAACGCTGTAGATGGTTAGTGGCGCCGTGCCGTTATTGGTGAGTGTAACGGTCTGGGCCCCAGCCTGGTTCCCAAACGAGAGGCTGGTGGTCGATAGCGCCACCGGAGAGGCCACCGTGGCCAGTTGCAGGTCCCACGCGCTTCGACCCAGCGTGGCGGCGCGCAGAAGGCGGGTGGGCCGGTGCAGCTTGAGCGCCGTCACCGTTACATTCGGCAGCCCGGCGCCTAGCAGATTCCAGGTATTGCCTCCGTCCGCCGTCGCATAAACGCCCTGCTCGGTCGCAATATACAAGGTGTTGGGGACATCCGGATCGACGGCGATATCATTGACCTTAAGGTTGGGGAGATTTCCACTGATATCCGTCCAATTCCCTCCGCGGTTGGTGGTTTTGTAAACATGGCCGCTGACGTAGCTCGCGAATGCGGCATACGCCGTGCCGGCGCTCGAGGGATCGGTGGCAATCTGGTTTAGGTAGATACAAGTCGGTCCGTAATAGTTGCACTGGACCAAGTTTGATGGCAATCCGGCGCCAATGTTCGCCCAAGTAGCGCCGGAGCCGGACAGGGCGTTGGTGGTGACGTAGACGCCGTTCGAGTTCCCCCAATAGACCGTGTTCGGGTCAGCCGGGGCTACGGCCAGCGCCTGAGTAAGCCCATTCCCAGGGCCTAGAACCGGTGAAATGGCCGTCCACGTGTCGGCGCCATCGTTCGTTTGCCACACGTGGCCGGCGGCGAGATAGAGCCGCTCGGAATCCGCGGGGTCCATCGCTAATCCCGGCGCCATCCCCGGTAGAAACTCGCTAGAATCGATGCCGTTTTGGGGCTGCGAGAAACTGGCCCCGCTGTCGGTGGACTTTTGCACGCTCGGCGGTGAGGCGCATGCAGCGTAGATCGTGCTCGGGTTCATGAAGTCGAAAGCGAAATCCGGCCCGCCATCATCACAGGCAACCGTCTGCCACAGCAATTCGCCCAAGTACATGTCCACGCCATTGCTTTGTGACCCAGCGAAGCCGATTTTCGGGCTGGTGGGATGAATCACGATGCCGAAAAAGTCGGTTGTCGCCAGCGTGGCATTGAGGTCGGTAAGTGTCCAGGGATTGGCCGTGACGTTGGTGGCTGCCCACACTCCTCCTTCGGTCCCGAGGTAGAGGACGCTGCCGTCCGCCGAAAACTCCATCCCGCCGTGGAATCCCGCGAAGCCGGCGTCGACAAACTTCCAGCTTGATCCCCCATCCACAGATTCAGCCACGCCAGCGCTTCCCGACACGACAACGTTCGGGTTCGCCGGATCCACCCGAACCATCCATGCGCACCCCGTGGCTATGGACGGCAGCGGGGTCCAATTTTGGCCGCCGTCCACGGTTTTGTACATAAAGGTGCCGGAGGACGGACAGTTTCCAGCGTAGAGCGTGGTCGGACTCGAGGGGGCCATGCCCAGAGCGAGAGAGGTCCCACTTGGCAGGACGTTGCTCCCCGTTCCACTGGCGGCAGTCCAGGTGTTGCCGCCATCGGTTGATTCATAGACTGTGTCCAGGCACGCATAGGCTGTGCTGCCATTGGATGGATCGAACATGACCTGGGTGCCCAGCGCCGTGCTAGGGGCAAGAACCTGATTCCACGTATTGCCACCATCCCCCGAGCGATAGACGGCTGTGCCGGAAGCCGACTGACCCACGGCGAGCAGGATATTACCGTCACTGGGACTGACGGCCAGCGACCAGATGGCCGCTTCAAGCCCTGAGCCGGTCGGCAACGGCCCCGGAAGTTGCGTCCAGGTGTTTCCCCCGTCGGAGGACTTGAGTATTCCCGCCCCCATGTTGGCGAAAAAGGCGTCTGAAAAGCCGGTGCCAGCATAGACGATGTCGGGATTGGTGGGATCGAGCGCCAGCGACATGATCTCCAACGAGGGTTGGTTGTCGGTCAAAGGAGTCCAGGTCTGTCCGCCGTCGGTAGTCTTCCACACGCCGCCTCCGTTCTCGCCCAAATACACCACGCTCGAGTTCCCTGGGTCGACGGCGAACGCATTGACCTGGCCAGAGTGTTGCCTCTGGTCCGTAAAGAGTAGAGGTTGCGGGCCGATCAGCGTCCACTGTCCGCTGGCAGCATCATTCGCGTGAGTATCCGCATGGCGTTTTTCTTTGCCGTTGGCGCTCATTCGCGCGGCGCGGGAATTCGCTTGGCGCGCTGCCGCGCTATTGAACCGACTCCCCGCGTCCCCCCTGATGATGTGGTGCTGTGCTAGTGGCTTCGAGGTTGATCCCGCCGCAAAAAACAATAGAAGCGACAGGAGTGCCTTCATCGTTCGCTCGCGACCGTGCGTCATGATCTCCCCCTTTCTCCGCTGGCCGGATGGGACAGGCGGCCGTTTTCACTGCACGATCTCAAAGTCAATCCACTGGCTAGCGACTGAATACTGGCGGGCTGCCAGCTTGTCGGTGACGGTTACCTGGAGCGCGTAGTCGCCTGGAAGCATGTCCGGACCGAGCGTCAACTCGCCCGACATCACCAGGCGCCGCGAGTCCCACGGAACCTGACTGATCGCTCCGGGGTTCTGCGTAGACACCAAGTGCCCGTCGAGGAGGATCTGAATTGTGCTCTCCAAGTCGGGAGGCTTCCCGGCCGTGCCTCGGCGAGCATTGTAGATTTCGAGTTCATAGCTCACCCGGTCGCCAACCTGGAATCGCCGCACTGCCGGCCCTTTGTCGCCCAGGGTGTCGGGGTTGAGGACGATGCCCGACAGGGTCAGCCTGCCCCGCCGCAAATCCGGGATCTCGGTGAAGTGGCTGGCGGAGCCTACCCTTGGCGAGATTGAATCACTTTGGGAGATTGAATCACCCACCGCCACCCGCAACTGATAAGCACCCGGGTCCTTGATGGGAACGTCCATACGGTAGTTCACGCCCCACTTCCGCAGCGCGTCGAGCTGCGAGGGCTGGAAGGAGACCCGGAACGTGCGGTCCAAACCGGAGACTGGCGCCCCGTTATCACCGAAGGCGGCGCCGACTATGTCGATCGCGCCCTTCTTCGTCCCATCCGGGCCATCCTGGAGCGTCAGGTCGCGCGCATCAATGTGCAGCCACAGACGCACGAGGGAGTCATTGCGTCCTTCGTTCACAAACTGCGAAGCAAGCTGGACGTGTACTCCCCATGTACCGAAGGGCGAAGTGAGGGCGGCCCTTAATTGCTCGTTGCGGGTACGGTAGGCGGGCCGCGTCTCTTCGTCCGGAATCCCGTAAAAGCCCGAGCGCGAGCGGACGCGCAGGCCCGGGACTTTGACCTTCACCTGGAGGCGATGATAGCCGGCCCACTTTTTGCCCGCCTTGAAGGTATCGGCGGGCGGCTTAAAGCCTATCAGATAATATCCGCCCAGGTCGTCCATGACCTCGCGCATTCCGCCTGCCAGATCATTGTTGTCATGAACGAAAATTCCGCCGGTTTGGTTCGCCAGGTAAGCCATGGCCCCCATTGATCCGAGATACTCCCCGATGCGGTTCATTAGCGCGCTCGCGACTTGGGATGGCTGGGGTCCAACACTGGGAGGGCCCCCTTCGATCGGCTGAAGTCCTGTCAAGTCGTCAGCCGCGCTCAACTGAAGGGTGGGCAAACCCCTCGTGTCGATCGTGTAGATGACCGTGGAGGAGCGATTGGCAAGGTCAACCAGCTCTTGCATCCTCTGCACCGGCGTTTCTTCACCCCGCGGGACGGAAATATTGTCCCTCGAGGAGCGATCGCCAGGGTTACCCGGCACTGGCCTCCTCTGTTGGACGGTTGGTTCACGAGGCGGCGGAAGAATCTCGTCGGAGGCCAGGATAAGCGCCTTGCGGCCAGGGAGGTCGCGTAGTCCTCTCACGACGTAGTCCAGCGCGTTGAAGGTGGCAGCGTTCGTGATCTGGTCGCAGTACCGGCGCAGGGGCAGCGGCAAGTCTGATTGCAGACCAAAAAGGCCGCAAGGTGAATCGACGACGTAGCAGATGCGGTCGATGGCCGCGTAAAGTAGACGCTTGTCGTTCGTGAATTGTTGGAGTACACCGAGGCCGCCGGAGGTGCGCAGGATCGCCACGAGGTCGCCGGGTTGAACGTCTTCATCGACAAACTTTTTCAGGGCGTGGCGAGCGTAGACGATGTTCCCAAACCGGATGTGAAAATCATCCACCACAATGGCGATAGTGCGGCGGACTTGCTCGGGCCGCAGCCGCGCCGGGGGAACGCTGGGGACGCCAGGCGGCGGTGGCTGAGCGGCACTCTCCCCTCGACATCGCCCGGTTACGGAAATGTAAGAGAAGTTCGTGATGGTCTGCGGGCGCCCGTCCTCGAGGATCTCGAAGTCCTCGGGCCGGAGATTTGTAACCGGGCGCCCCTTTGAATCGGTAACCACCGCATCAACCTGCACTAAGTTGACCGTGATGCGGATGACCCCTTGCGGGTTGGGATGCTCCGGGGCCTGCGCGAAGAGGGGCGCCACTCCGAATATGAAGATGAGAAGGAATCCGCTACGAACGGAGCACCGGACGATCTGTAACCGCCCGGCAGCCGCTGACACGATGGCCTCGATGACACCGGTCACAGTGACCGCTGGCGTGGAATGAAGGCAGCCTCCGCTGGAACCGCTCATTGCCAGTCCGCCTCCACCTTCCATCATATGCCGCTAGCGCATTTCCGGAAAGCGCGCAGGAGGCCAAGGAGGCCAAAACTGGCTGCGGGAGACAGGTCTTCCCGCGAATCCATACGTGAAAGACTGTCGCCCGGCCAGCGGGTCGGACTCGCCCTGGTCACGCTCGGCGAGCCCGTCACGCAGCCGGCCCAGCCTGAGCAGAACAATACCCTGATCAACATAAGCGGGAAAAAGATTGGGGTTCAGCGAGAGGGCACAGCTCAAGCTATCCAGCGCGGTCGCGAACTCACCGCTCTCGCTCAACGCCATCCCCAGGAACAGATACGCCTGCAGGAAAGCCGGATCGAGATGAGCCGCCCCTTTCAGCTCTGCCGAGGCCTTCGCTCTTTGTCCACCAAACCAGAGAGCCGCTCCCAGGTTGTAGTGTGCTTCGGCGAATTTCGGATCTAACTGAATTGCGCGATTCAG